>SFLS01000015.1 GCA_004554485.1 Oscillospiraceae bacterium
CGCTCGGTTATTCAATTTTTGAGCTAACCTGTTTGCCCACTGCCCTTAAAAGCGTTGATTTTACTGGATTCTTGCTTGTTTTCTTATGTCAACGCTCTTTTTGCGGCGGGGTGCTTTTTGCTCAGTTTGCAAGCCCGGATAGCACCTTGCAAGCATTTGCGGGGTAGTGTCTGGGCGTTAAATCATGCATTGGGGTTGCCTGTTTCAATCATTCTAAATATGGTGTCAGTGTGGTGTCAAATACATGGTGTATGCGCCGTAAATGCTGAGCATTAAAGGCTTTTTTGCGTCTGCGGCAGATATTGCCGTGGCAAACAAAAAGTACTTGTCTCATCCTTGTTATTCCTTACTGGGCCTCCCGGTCTTTTATGCCCCGGCTTTTCCCTTACCAAGGATGCCCTGCTTACGGCACCCGGGGAACGCGCCAATAACATTCCTGGCTGCACCGTCCGGTCGTCCTCTGGAGTGGCTCCTTCGTCCGGCGCATTATTGTACGCTTTATTATACAGCATTAGATCCGCTTTGTCCATGAGGGAATCCTTTCGATCGGTCTACAGCCGTGTTTCCCTTTATGGCAGGCGATAATTGGCGGGGATGGTCCATCCTTTCTATAAATCAGTATCCCAGCTTGCGGAGCAGCTTCTCCATGTCGGCTGCTTTCAGTACCTTGCCCATGGATGTGTAATATCATACCATACAGCATGGGAGGGGTTTTGTTTATGCCTCTCACTCATCACTGTCAATAAAGTCCCCGAAAGCTCCCTGCCCGCAGATCTTCCGGCAGCATTTGACTGCGGTTTCTCACACGTCTGTTTCCCGCAGGCCCGCTTTGAAATTGACAAAAAAGCCTCTTTTTCCGGCTTTTCCAGCTGCAGGTACTTCATTTTGCGCACAAACTGTGGTACAATGGCGCAGGAAAGGCGGCGGTATCCCCTTTGGTGATTACAAAAAAGAGGCCGTCGCCCTGTGTGTTGAGGAAAGGGAGGACCGCCGCTATGCCGGGCACCGTTGTAATGGGCGTCATTTTTGTGGATATCAAGGGCTTTCCGTTCGGGGCCTATCATGCTACAGGCACCAACCTGGGCAGCATCAAATTCGTCCACGGCGGCGTCAGCCGCAATGTGGCGGAGGATATGGCCCGCATCGGGATGCCGGTGACCTTTGTAACGCTGGGAGACGCTACCCCTATGAGCCGTGAAGCGATGGAACGGCTGGAAGCGCAGCATATCGATCTGCGTTACAGCATTCACGTCCCGCAGAACGGCGTAGGCCTGTGGCTGGCGGTCATGGATGAAAAGGGGGACCTGGCCGGCAGCACCAGCCAGATGCCGGATACCACACCGCTGGAGCGTTACCTGCAGGAATACGGCGATGAAATCGTCGGCGGGGCCGACTGCGTCTGTCTGGAGATGGATATGGGCGAAAGCATCAGCGATCATATCGTCGCCCTGGCACAGAAGCATAAAAAGGATCTTTACTGCGTCTGTGCCAATCTCAGCGTGGTGCTGCGCCGGCCCGATCTGCTGCGGTACACCCGCTGTTTCATCTGCAACGATATTGAAGCCGAAAAGCTGCTGGAACACCCTGTCCCCCGCACCGACCCCGACGCCGCCGTGGAAACGATCCTGCAGTACGGCCGCAGCATGGGGCTGCGCAGTATGGTCGTCACTCTGGGGGCCTTTGGCTGCGTCTACTACGACAGCATCACCGGCGACGCCGGTTATTGTCCGGCGCACCGGGTCGAAATGGTGGATTCCACCGGGGCGGGCGACGCCTTTTTTGCCGGAGTCGTTTCCGGCCTGACCCGCGGCCTTCCTTTGGGCAAAGCGGCAGCGGCCGGAACCCGGCTGGCAGCACTCACCATCCAGACCGATGAAGCCTGCTGTCCCTCTCTGCCGGATTTTTGGGAGGAATGATCCATGAAGCTGAAAACTGTAAAAGCCATCTTTAACGGCCTGGTGGCGGTGATGCTGGCGCTTGCCGCCGGTTATGCGCTTACCGACTCCTTTTTGCTGGGCTGCGGTGTTATTGTGTTGGGAATAGCGGCATCGGTATTCCATTTTGCTCTGTACCGCTGTCCGCACTGCGGCAAACACCTGGGGCGCGGAACCCCCGATGCCTGCCCACACTGCGGCAATCCGCTGGAGGAAGCACCGGCTCCGACCGACCCCTCCCGCAAAGCCTGACACAACCCGGCTGCAGTCCCCGCCGGTCTTTGTGCTATCCGGAAAAGGGCGCAGGCTGCCGTCCCTTTTTCCACACATTTTGATCCCATTCACAGAAAAACCGCCGGAGGAGAGGAACACTCTCTTCCGGCGGTTCCATTCTGTTTTGGCTCAGGATTCTGTCGGCTCCGAAGAGGCAGCCGGCACATCTGCCTGCGCTCCCGTATTGTTCGCGGCAGCCTCCTTTTTCCGAATGCGGTCATCGCAGAATTCCCGCACCAGCGCATAGATAACGGCAAAGGCCGGAATTCCCAGTACCATGCCGGTAATATCAGATTGCCGCCGACCGTCAGGGCCAGCAGCACCCACATCCCGCTGATGCCAATGGAGCCGCCCACCACCTTGGGGTAGATGACGTTGCCCTCAAACTGCTGCAGCACAATGAGGAAAACGACGAAGATCAGCGCCTTGATAGGGCTGATGAGCAGAATGAGCAGCGCGGAAGGAATGGCGCTGAGATAGGCGCCCAGAATGGGAATAATGCTGGTAACACCCACCAGCACGCTGATCAGCAGCGAATAGGGCATGCCCCCCACAAAGAACCCGATGATAGTAAGTCCGATAAAGCACAGCCCGCCCAAAATGCAAGCTTCGGTAAGCTGGCCGGAAATAAACCCACCGAACGCCCGGTCGATCTTGCGGACGATGTATTCAATGCGCTCCCGAACGTTATCCTTGAACAGAGCGCGCAGCAGACGGTGATAAATATAGTTCAGGTGTTCCTTGTCCGCCAGAATGTAGATGGCAAAGATAAGCCCCAAAAAGCCGTTGATGACTCCGCTGGCAAGCCCGGTTACAAAGGAAAGCAGCCATGTGGCCGCGCTGCCCACAAAACTTTTGATCAGCGTACCGGATTGATCCAGCAGTTCTTCCGCCTCGTTCCAGAGATACCGGATAAGATCGTTTTCCATATCCAGCCGGCTTTCCAGCCCTACAAAAAAGTCGCTGGCATCACTGATGTAGCCGGGAATGCTGTTGGCCAGGTTGATCAGGCTCTCTCCCACCTGCGGCAGAATGAAAAAGCACAGCCCGGTGATAAGCGCCAGCACACCCAAAATGGAAAGCACGATGCAGATCCCCCGCTTGCAGCGGGCCAGACGGGGACAGCGCCGCCACACAGCAGCCAGCCAGCGGGTCTCCATCGGGCGCATCAGCAGATTGATGATGTATGCCAAAACCACGCCGATCGTAACCGGACGCAGCACCGTCATAATCGTGCTTCCGGCATCTGCCAGCAGCCCCAGATGGGACAGTGCCAGATACAGCACGATGCCATAGGTGATCAGAATGATCCCGCGCTTGAGGGAGGAACGCTCCATATCCCGCTCTCCTTTACCTTCTTTTCCCGTTTTTCTGCTTTCTATTATACCATCTGCCCAAAGGATGTAAAGCCAATTTTCCGCTTATTATCTGCCCGATATTCAGGTGATCGAAGCCAACCGCAGAGTGCCGTCCCCGTTGGGATAATAGGCAAACAGATAGCCCTGGCAGTTCTGCACATTCAGGTGGTCGGAGTAGATCTCCGCTTTGACCAGAATACGGCCGGAGCCATCTCCGTAACTGGGCCACACCAGCAGGTGCGGCAGGCTGTAGGCGGCACGCCCCGCCAGCAGATAGCCTTCTTCTCCCCGGTAGCTTTCATCCGGGGCAAAGCCGATAAGCCCCAGATATTTCTGCGCCGCAGCGGCCACCTCCTCCGCGGAGAAGGCCATGGCGCCCTCGTTTTCCGCGTACAGCATGGTAAGGGCAAAATCGGTCACGGCAGCGCGGTCCATCCAAAAAGTACTGCTGAAGCGTACCCCGCCCTGCGACTGCAAAAACAGCATCGTCATCTCACAGGCGGCATCCTTCCGCTCCTGCGAATAGTTATAGGCAATCTTCTCCTCCGGCTCGTAGTAGCAAACCACCGGCGTCTCCTGCCCCTGTTCCTGCTGAACAATCAGCAGATAATCTTCCTCCCCCACGGCAAAAACGCCAAAGGCATTCTGGGTGACCATATGCACCCGGTAGCGGCCGTAGCCGTCATACTCCTCCAGCGTATCGGTAATCGACGCCTCGGTGATGGTCATCCCTTTCCAGTTCTGATAGGTCTCCGGTGCCTCGCCCGCGCAGGCGGCAATGGTCTGCGGATCGTTGGCGACCAGCGCCGCGGTAAAACGCTCGGCAACGGCACGGGTCTCCTCGGACGACTGCTCCTCCAGCCCCTGCTCCGCCGCAGTGATACCCACCTCGCTCAGCCGCCAGCCCGCAGCCGTATTTACCGCCGTCCGGCTCAATGGTACCCTTTCCCCGGTGTGCAGGTTCTGCATTTCCACCGTAAAGACCAGCTCCGTGCTGCTTTCGCTTTCGATCACAACGCTGTCTGCATCATAATCCCAGTAGTACCGGCTGAATACCGGACGGCTGCTTTTATACAGGACCCCCTCCCGCTCCACAAAACGGGGCCGGCCCTGCATATCCTGTGCGTCCATCAGCGTCCGGACCAGTTCATCGGGATAGGTCCTCTCCAAAAGCGTTTGCAGGCTTTCCAGCGTAGGGTAACCCCCTTCGGGCGAAACCGGCAGGTATTCATCCTCGGTCATTTCCCCGCCGTCCGGCAGGCCGTCGCAGTACCACAGGTAGCCGACGATATAGTCGCGCGTCAGCAGCTCCTGCAGAATCTCCTCCGGGGCATCCGCGGGAGTCTCCGGCTGCTCCTGAACAGGCGCCAGGGTGCCGCAGGCGACCAGCACCAGCAGGACAGCGAAAAGCCATATCAGACCGATCGTTCGTTTCATCTTTGGGTAACTCCTTTCAGGGGGTCGGCCCTTTGGCCCGCAGGTCTCCGACCTTCGGCCGGAGCAACGAGCTTCGCCCGTTTTCCGCGGCTGCGCCGCGGCCCTGCGGGCCGCCTGGGCCGGCGCACGGAATGATGTAATGATTATAGCACATTTCCCCCCAAGTGTGGTGAACAAAGCGTAAAAAACGCGATGGATGGGGCTTTTGCTTCTTTTCCTCGGATTTCTGCTTTATTCTCCCATCTGCCGGAGCCCGGCCGCTTCCCCCTACGGGTCGCCATATCCCTCCGGGTAACTCGGAGGATACAAAATCCCGCCGGGCATAGGACCCGGCGGGTTTGATCAGCGGTCACAGGCGGCGCAGGAAGGACAGCCCTCCCCTTCCTCCTCCCCCTCGTGGACGTCGCGCTTGACGTGGCCCACAATGGGTTCGGGGTCGATGCCCTGGCGGGTGTAATAGTCGGCCAGCGCCGCTTTTACGGCCTGCTCGGCCAGCACACTGCAGTGGATCTTGGCGGGCGGCAGACCGTCCAGTGCCTCCACAACGGCGCGGTTGGTCAGGGAAAGCGCCTCGTTGATGGTATGGCCCTTGATCATTTCGGTGGCGATGGAACTGGTAGCGATGGCGGCGCCGCAGCCGAACGTCTTGAATTTTACATCGGAAATGGTATCCCCGTCGATTTTAAGATACATTTTCATAATATCGCCGCAGCGGGCGTTTCCTACCTCGCCGACGCCGTCTGCGTCTGCGATCTCTCCCACATTGCGGGGGTTGGTGAAATGGTCCAGTACTTTTTCACTGTACATAAGCGGTCTCCTTTGTGTTTACTTATCCTTGATCTTTTCCCAAACGGGAGACATGGCCCGCAGTCCTTCCACGATGGGCGGGACCTGGGCGAGAATATAGTCGATATCCTCCTCGGTGGTCAGTTCCGAAAGCGAAAGCCGCAGCGATCCGTGCGCGACCTCGTGCGGCAGGCCGATGGCCATCAGCACGTGGCTGGGATCCAGCGAACCGCTGGTGCAGGCGGAACCGGAGGAAGCGCAGATACCCGCCATATCCAGCCGCAGCAGCAGCGATTCTCCCTCGATCCCCTCAAAGGAAAGGTTGCAGTTGCCGGGCAGGCGGCGGAGCCTGTCACCGTTCAGGCGAACCTTGGGCAGCTTCAGCAGTTCATCGATGAGGCGGTTGCGCAGAGCGGTGATCTTCGCGGCATTGGCCTCCAAATTCTCATTGGCCAAGGTAAGAGCCTCTCCCAGTCCCACAATGGAGGCAATATTTTCGGTACCGGCACGGCGGCCTTTTTCCTGCCCGCCCCCGTCCATAAAGATATCGGGGGTGATCCCCTTTTTGATATAGAGCGCGCCGACGCCCTTGGGCGCATGAAATTTGTGGCCGGAAAGGGAGAGCATATCCACCCCCAGCGCCTTTACATCCACCGGGATATGGCCGACAGCCTGTACCGCATCGGTATGGAACCACGCCCCATGTGCATGCGCGATAGCCGCCAGCTCCGCAATGGGCTGGATGGTACCGATCTCGTTATTCGCCAGCATGACCGAAACCAGTGCGGTATCCTCCCGGATGGCTTTTTCCAGCTCGGCAGGAGCGACCAATCCATCTGCCGTTACCGGCAGATAAGTGACCTCAAAGCCCTCCTTTTCCAGCGCGCCGGCGCTGTGCAGGATCGCGTGATGCTCAAACACGGTGGTGATCAGATGTTTTTTTCCCTTGGCCGCCAGACGGCGCATCGTCCCCTTCAGCGCCCAGTTATCCGCCTCGGTCCCGCAGGAGGTAAAATAGATCTCGCCCGGCTCGGCGTTCAGGGCCGCGGCGACCTGCCGGCGGGCCTTTTCCACGGCGCTGCGGGAGGCGCGCCCGATCGAATAAATGCTGCTGGGGTTGCCGTAGTTTTCCATCAGCCACGGGGTCATCGCCTCCAGTACGGCCGGAGTGACCGGAGTGGTGGCGGCGTTATCGGCATAAACAAAGCGTTTTTCCATTTGTTATTCCTTCCTTTTCGTCTGAATACATCAATATGCAATTATATTATACCTAATCGGTATAATTTGCAATAGTTCAGATGAAAGTTTTATAAAAATAGAATAGGGGGATTTTCGCACAGGCCGTCACAGCCTTGCGGTAGTCGGCGGCCTTTTTCCGTTACAGGGCAAAATCCGCCTATCTAAAGGGGAGGGCACCGACGCGCGGTTTCGCGCGGCGCCGGCCGCGGAGCGGGAGCCGTATGTCAACCCCTTTCCCATGACCGGCAGCGACACCCGGTTCAGCCTGCTGTTCCGCCTGGACTGGGAGGATCCCGAAGTGCCGATGCTGTATCTTGGTACTGCCGAAGACAGGCGGGGCATGGATCTTCCGCAGTCCGGTCAGCACGCGTTTTGCCCCCGTCAGCCGGATCCCGCCGGCCGGCGGCCAAGCAGTAAGGGTGCCGGAGGAGATCTATTCCTCTTTGGGGACGGCAGCCGCCGAAGCCTGATAGCGCTGATACCACGCCACAGCCAGCCGGTCGCAGCGCTCGTTTTCCGGGTGGCCGGCGTGGCCTTTTACCCACATAAATTCTACTTCGTGATATTTCAGCAGCGGCAGCAGCCTTTCCCACAGATCGATATTAAGAGCGGGACTGTTGTCGCTTTTTTTCCAGCCTTTTTTCTGCCAGGCGTACACCCAGCCCTTGGTCACGGCATCCACCAGGTATTTGCTGTCGCTGGTCAGGGTGACGCGGCAGGGCTCTTTCAGGGCGGACAGCCCCTCAATGGCGGCCAGCAGCTCCATACGGTTGTTAGTGGTCACCGACTCTCCCCCGCTCAGCTCCTTTTCCTGTCCCTTATACCGCAGGATCGCCCCCCAACCGCCGGGACCGGGGTTCCCGGAACAGGCGCCGTCGGTAAAAAGCTGGACTTGTTTTTTTTCTGTCATGGCTATTTCGTCCTTTTCTTCCCATACTTACCGGTGTTATTATACCCTATTTCCCCGGCAAATACAAACCGGTCAGCGCTCAGCCGCCCCGCATCTTACAGCTTTGCGCGTCAGTTAAAAACCCTTCCGCCGTCTTGACAAGACAGAATTTATGCAGTATACTGAAAACAGACGCAAAATATTTGTGCAATGTGCAGTATTTTGTCAGGAACCGGACAGAAGACCGTCGGAACGGAATGGGGCGGTCTTACATCATAGAGCCCATATAAAACAATCAATCCTAAATGGAGGTATACGAGTGACTGAAAAAAAGAATAACGGACCGGCTGCTGCCGAAGCACCCCGCAAAAAACAGAAGGACGGGGGCTTAGGGCAGTATTTCCGCAAGAACCGCAGCCCTAAAACCGCCGCTGAAATCGCGGCGGAGATCGAACAGGCGCTGCGGGCTGAGCAGCCTGCCGCCAAGACCGAGCCCCGTCGGGAACGGTCTCAGTCCGCTGCGGCCGGAAAGGGCAAAAACGCCCTCAAAAATGCCCCGCAGCGCGCCAGAAAAACCGCTGCCGAGGACAAACCGAAACAATCCGATAACAAGCTGAAACAGACCGAAAAGCAATCTGCCGGCAAAGGCGCCAAAGCCCCCGCAAAAAGCGGTAAAATCGACTCCAACGAACGGAAGTCCTCCGCTAAGCCCGAAAAGGCAAAACAGCCTGCCAAGCAGGCCGGCAAGAGCGGCCAGACCGCCCCCAAAAAGGGCAGTGAGCGCAAAATAGCCGCAGCGCCCCAGCCCAACCGCAGCACCCGTCGCGGCAAAAAGGCGGACGGTGACCGCCGTCCTCCGCTGAAGATTATTTCTCTGGGCGGACTGGGCGAGATCGGCAAAAACCTGACCGTTTTTGAAACCGAGCAGGATATCCTGATCGCCGACTGCGGCTCCGCTTTCCCCGATGACGAACTGCCCGGCGTGGATCTGGTCATCCCCGATTTCAGTTATCTGGAAAAAAACGCTTCCAAGGTGCGGGGGATCTTCCTGACCCACGGGCACGAGGACCACATCGGCGGACTTCCCTTCCTGCTTAAGCAGATCAAAGCGCCGGTTTACGGCACCGCCCTCACCATTGGGCTGGTCAGCGGCAAGCTGAAGGAGCACGGCATCCTGAACCAGTGCAAGCTGCATACCGTGAAGGCCGGGGATACCGTCCAAGCCGGCAGCACCATGAGCGTGGAATTTATCCGGGTCAACCATTCCATCCCCGATGCCTGCGCTTTTGCCATCCGCACCCCTGCCGGCCTGGTGATACTGACCGGTGACTTCAAGGTGGATTTCACCCCCATTTCCGGCGAGCCGATCGACCTGGTGCGCTTTGGCGAACTGGGCAGCGAGGGGGTGCTGGCGCTGCTGAGCGACAGTACCAACGCCGAAAAGCCAGGCTCCACCCCCAGCGAGCGTATCGTCGGGGAGAGCTTTGACAAGCTGTTCAAGCGGGCGGCGGAAAAGCGCATTATTATTGCCACCTTCGCCAGCAACGTCCACCGGGTGCAGCAGGTGGTGGATACTGCCGTAAAATTCGGCCGTAAAGTAGCGGTATTCGGCCGCAGCATGGTAAACGTGGTGAATACCGCCATAGAGCTGGGATACCTGACCGTTCCGGCCGGCACCCTGATCGACGTCGAGAATCTGAAGGACTACACCGACGATGAGATCGTCCTCATCACGACCGGCAGCCAGGGCGAGCCGATGAGCGCCCTGACCCGCATGAGCATCGGCAGCCACCGCAACATCAAAATCGGGCCCAACGACTGCATCATTATCTCCGCCACCCCCATTCCCGGCAATGAAAAGAGCGTCGGCAAGGTGGTAAACGAGCTGATGAAGCTGGGCGCTGACGTTATTTACGAAAGGATGTACGACGTACACGTTTCCGGCCACGCCTGCCAGGATGAGTCCAAACTGCTGCTCTCCCTGACACAGCCCAAATTTTTTATGCCGATGCATGGCGAATACAAACACCTGATGAAAAATGCAGGGGTAGGCGCCAGCATGGGCATCCCGCAGGAAAACATCATCATCAGCGATATCGGCAAGGTGGTGGAGACCGACGGGGTGGAGATGAAGATCACCGGTATGGTGCCCAGCGGCCGGGTACTGGTGGACGGCCTGGGTGTCGGCGATGTGGGCAGCGTGGTGCTGCGCGACCGCAAGCTGCTGGCCGACGACGGCCTTATCGTTGTGGTATGCGCTATCAGCGACGCCACCGGCGAAGTGCTGGCCGGTCCCGATCTGGTTTCCCGCGGGTTTGTCTATGTGCGGGACAACGAGGACCTGATGGCTGACGCCACCGTAGTGGTGCGCAACTCTCTGGAAAAGTGCAAGCTGGATGGTTTCCGGGACTGGAGCACCATCAAGGGACGTATCCGGGATGAGCTGGGCGATTTTATTGCCAGCCGTACCCGCCGCAAGCCGGTCATTCTGCCGATTATACAGGAAGTATAAATAACTAACTTATTAACGCCCCCGACAGGGAAACCTGTCGGGGGCGTTTTGCAACATACAGCCAGCAAAACCGGCAGAACAAAAAAAAGAGGGCCGAAGCCCCCTAGATCAGATAAAAGTGACCGCCAGGGCAAACCCCGCCACGCTGCACAGCGTTCCCCACAGCAGTTCACCAGGGGTATGGCGCCGCAATGTCAGCGAAGCCCAGGCAATCAGTGCCGCGCCGATCACGCAGGGCAGCAGTGCTCCCCAGCCCAGATAACGAACAAAAAAGAGCAGAGGTCCGGCAGCGCTGCAGGCATGGCCGCTGGCCCGCCGGTGCAGGACCTTGTTGCAGAGCGTCAGAAACAGAGCCGAAAGGAAGTAGCTGACACAGATGGCGCGGATAGCCGTGGATACCGGAACCGCCAGCACATAGATCAGCGCCAGCGTATAGCCTACGCCGGTGAACAAAAAGGCCAGCTTGCGCTGCGCTTCCCGGCCGCCGCTGCGGTAGGCGGGCAGCAGCGGCTGCATCGGATAGGCCAAAAGCGGCACCAGCCCCAGCAGAACAAGGGAAATCCCCAATTCCAACGGTTTGGCAAAGGGCTGTGAGCCAAAAAAGTACAGAATAAGCAGCAGACCGGCGACCATGACCGGCGGTACCGAAAGAATGCGAATCAGCTTCGCCAGACGCTCTTTTATCTTCATATTGCTCCTCCCGTGTAGCAGGTTCTTTGCCATAAAGCAGAGCGATCCACAGCCAAAGAACCGCTATTGCAGCGCCACCAGCGGCATATCCACATAGATATCCCGCCCGGTCAGGTTATCGTGGACGGTCGCGGTCAGCTCCTTGCGGGCATTGATGGAAAAGGCCACATTGAGCCGTTTATCCAGCGGCGTACCGGGCGGCTCCAGCTTGGCGATAACGGCGGAGTTTTTGCTGTAATTAAGCAGCCGCACCGTATCACTGCTGTCATCCACCGCCGAAAAGCGGCCGTCGGCATCGAAGGAGACCCGCCCCATCCGCTTATGCTCGATCTCCGCCATCATCAGTTCAATGGCCTTTTGATTGCGGAACGAGGAGGACAGCGTCAGCGTCACCGGCTCCGGGCTGGGATATTCGCTGCCGGCCTTGAAAATGATCTTGTACCTCGGCTCCTTGGTGAGGGAATCGAGATAACGGATGGCATAGGAGTGCTGGATAAAATCGACGATATTAAGTCCCATCGAAAAAGCCAGCGCCCCATGGGCCACCGCCTCGAAGGGCTTGTGGCACTGCACTTTCTCCCGGCCGAAGATGCCGCGGATGCCCCGCTGTACCGCCGGAATAAGGGTGGTGCCGCCCACCAGCAGCACACGCTCTATCTGGCTGCGGGAGATCCCGCCTGCTTCCGCCATATTGACGGCATTATTCAGAACGTCATTGAGGGTGACAAAAAAATCGTGCTCCTCCAGAAGATCCAGCAGATCATTCTGGGTATAGTGGAATTCGTAGGTCTTGAACCGCTCGGCGTCAAAGAAGCTGCGGCTGCTTTCCGCCGCGGTCGAAAGCTCCTCCTTGATCTGGCGGGCCAGGGTGAGCATCTGCGGCAGGATCTCCTCGCAGTCCGACATAGTGCGGTCGGTACGACGCAGCAGATCCTCCAGGATCCAGCGGTCAATATCATCGCCGCCGAGAAAGGCGCCGGCCTTGCCCAGCACCCGGCCCTGCGCCGTCCCCCCGGCAGCGGCCCCGGCAAAGGATTCCGGCATCCGCACCACCGAAACATCCAGCGTGCCGCCGCCAAAATCGACCACGCACACTACCGAACCGGCCCGGGTGGAGCCGTAGGAAATGGCGGCTGCCACCGACTCATCCACCAGCCGGTACGGCACACCGGGGTAATTTTCGGCAAAAAAGGCTGAGATCCACTCCCGGTAGGTATCAAAGGCATTGACCGGGGCGGTAAAGGTCACAATACTATCCTGGTTCAGCTCCAGATTCCCCAGCAGACGAGTGAGGAACAGGCGGGCGACATGGTCGGCGGAAAATTCCCTGCCGCGTTCCTCATACAGGGAGGAAAGATGCAGCAGGCCCCGCTTGAAGCCCCAGAAGTAACGGCTGCTGCGGATATCGTCCAGCCCCCGGGATGTCACCTCATAGCCCATCAGAAAGCGATCCTCCCCCCGGTAGTACAGCACCGACGGGGTGACCGGCGGCATAGCGCCCTCCGCCGGCGCGGTGATGGCCGGAAAGGTCAGCGTCTGCGGCTGTTCCTTGGCATAGTTCCAGCGAGCCACCACGGTGTTGCTGGTCCCGAAATCGACGGCGTATCGCTCCATCCTACATCACTTCCTTTACACGGGCCTTGGCCCAAATCTCCTCCCCACGGGCGTACCCGACGGTGACCACGCGCACCGGCGCGCCCGGCGAGACCAGCGTGGGGCAATCGTGCCGGGCACTGTCGTAGGGGGTCTCCTCCCCTATCGTACCGATAACGGTAAGATCCAGCGCCCGGATAAAGTCATCTACCGGGGCAAACAGGCCGATCATATCCCTCGCCAGCAGGGTGGGGTCGGCTGCAATGGCGCGGCGTGCGGCCGGCAAATTGAGCAGCAGCGGGCGCATCGCTTCAAAAAGGGTGTGCTCCACAGCTGTTTTGGCGGCCTGCAGCTCCTGTCCCCGCCCGGCGGCTTCCCGGTCGGCCTCCCGGCTGAGCGCAGCGGCGCGGGCCTCGCTCTGCTCCTTCTGGCGGGCAGCCTGCTCCTTTTCCAGCCGCAACGCGGCGGTCTCGGTTTTCAGCTCCCGGATGGTTTTTTGACTTTTCAGAAACTCTTTGAGCGCCATTGGGTAGGCCTCCTTTGAGGAAAGAGATTTACTAAAAATAACAAATTTCTGCGCAGGCAGCGGGCGGGGCGCAGCCCCGGCAGCGAAGCTGCCGTCCCGCGCCGAAGGCGCGGGGGCGCGCCCGTAGGGCACGCCGGGCTGCGCCCGAAATCGGCCCTCTGCAGAAAGAAAAAATCACAACAGCGTCGGTTCCCGGCCGGAAAGGGTATTGTGCTCCAGCGTGGGCTCCATATGGCTGTAGCGGGCATCCCGCCGCCAGACGCGGATGCGCTCCCCGGTGACAGAGATACGGGTTGCATCGGTGAACAACTTTTTCCACGGGCCCCAGGGGCGGATATAGTATTCACTGCTGCCGCGCCAGCGGATCTTATCGGCAAAGGCCTGGGCCTCGCAGCACCATAGGCTGCCATCCGCGCACAGCAGCGCAAAGTGGCTGTTGGTCTTGGCCATAGCGGTCACCCCGGAAGTGACCGGCAGCGGCTCATAAGGCGTCTCGGAAAGCTTTTCACAGAGTGAAATTAGCCGCCCGTCCTGCAGGCGCAGCACGGTAGCATGGGGCAGACTGAACGCCTGTATAACGCCCATGTAAGCATCCACGCTGCAGCTGCCGTATTCCCCGTCGCCATACACCACCGCCGTGTGGAAGGTAGTGACCCCGACGGTATGGGTGGCGCAGCTGCTGAGCTGCATGATGCCGACCCACTTGGCAAAAAAATCGCCCCGACGGCTGCGGCAGCTGCCGTCTGCCAGCAGCAGATCGCCCAGCGGCTCCACATCCACGGCGTCCCGCAGGCGGTCAAAGTACATAAGGTGCTGGACCGGGTAAAAATGCTCGCTGCTTTTGCGGTTGGCGGCGGAAAGGACGAAAGGACGGCCTTCCCCCTGCAGCCCGATGACCCCTTCAAAATGATGGAACGGGTCGGTATCGTTTTCGAGGTAGTCGCTGCGCTCACCGTAGTATTTGACCGTGGCGGCAGCAGGATCGACGGTGCTGTCATAGAGGGTACTGCCGAAGCTGCGGACCCGGCCGTCGGTAAAGGTGACCACCGCGGTTTTCCCCTCCTCGGCCATCAATACCTTTTGCACTCCGTCCAGATCGTGGCGTTCAAAGCCGCTTTCTCCGTAAAGGACAAAAGAAAGCGTTTGGCCGTGCAGCACCAGCAAAAACGGCAAAAAGATGTAGATCTCCCGCACGCCTGTGAATTGGGTGAAAAAAGCTGCCGAGGCGGGGTCGCTCTGATCGGAATAAAGCCGCCCGTCGGAATCCACGGCCATGGCGCTGCTGCGCCCGCCCTGGATGCGCCACAGCAGACAGCGGCGGATCTTGCGCCAGCTTTCAGTAATGCAGCGCTTAGCCGGACGGCGGCGCGCGCCCTCCCAGCCCACTCGGCCGTTTTCAAAGACCGCCAGCAGGTATTCTCCTTCGATGACCCAATCGATCACATGGGGCCAATCGGTGATATGCTCATCCGCCGGGGGCATCCCTGCCCGTTCGGTGGGGGTGCTTTCATAGACGATGGTGCCATCCGCCTTTTCTCCCAGCAGATAATAACCGTCCTGCCGGATATGGCAAAGACCCGACCATTTTTCATGGTCCAGGCTGTCGATCCTGCAAAGGGCGCCGGTGCTCCAGCGCCCGGAAAGATGCAGCTTTCCCGCCGCATCCAGCCCGACAAAGACCGAGCCGCCGTTCTGGAACGCGATCAGCTCCCGGATATTCTGCCATTGCTCCATCCCTTCGTAGCGCAGATACCGGGGATTGCCGCAGCGTACGACCGTCCCTGCCGCGGTAAGGCCGGCGGCGGCTTCCGAAACGGCGGCGATCTGTTTGATATTCTGCCAGCCCGTTACACCGTTACATACGGTATCGTTTTCTCCGGCGGCAACAACGGTGCCATCCTTCCGCAGACCTAAAAGGAAATCGTCGCCAAGCGCAAGCTGGGTGATGTCCCGCCATTCGCTCACGCCTGCAACGGGTAAATTGCTGTCCGCCCACAGGGCGTAAACCGTCCCTTCCGCGGTAAGACCGGCCGCCAGTCCCGCGGACTGGTGCAGGGAGGTAACCTTTCGCCAACCCGCTACGGCGTAGGACTCCCCATAGCCGCGGCCGGCGGCCAGTACGCGGCCGTCCCGGCAAAGCCCCAGCGTCTGGTGCTGCCCGGGAATCACTTCGGCGACTTCCCGCCAGCCGGAAACTTCATTTTCGCCGTGGCCGCTGTGACCGGTGGCCGCCAGCAGTTCGGCTTCCACCGTACCATCCTGGTACAAGAAATAAATATAATGCCGGCTACGGCGAATTGAGGCTACCCGTTTGCGGACGCCGGCGGGCCGTGCCGCCTCCTCCGCCTGCCAACTCTGGATACGCTGCCGCAGCAGGGTCAATACGGCGGCAAGGTCCACCGGCGCACCGAGATCGACAATACTTTCCGCGGGAGCCAGGTCGGTTTCGGCCTCCTCAAAATCGATGGCAGGTGCATAGGAAAGGTCCCCGGGCAGATAGGCGATCAGCTCCTCGCCCTCCAGTTCAATGGCCTGCACATCTTCACAGAGGATATCTCCGCTGTGGTATCCCGCCCCGAACACCCGCAGATAGCCGTTTTGGTACAAAACGGCCAGATACCGCCGGGGAACGGCGGCAAAGTCCCGGATCTTCTGGCGGAAGCGGTTGGGGGCGATAATATCGGTATACTCCCCGCCGAAAAAGTCAGCGGAAATGGAATCCCTCGGCTCGCTGCACAAAAAGCGTCCGGTGATTTTGCTAAGGGCGATCCAGGTGGAAACGCCGTAAGGATTGTACCGCACCAGCGCGATCTTCTGCACCCGTTCCCGGGGTCGTTGGAGACTTTTATTTTTCCGGTCAAAAAGGGTAACGGTGCCGTTTTTCTGCAGCAGGTAAGCCACCGGGCTGCAATGGCCCGGCAGAGCAGAGCAGATGACTTCCTCCACCTCATCGATGCCGTCCAGCACCGAAAGGGCGCCCACCGCGCGGAAGATCTCTCCCTCGCAGAGGGCACCAAAGCCGTCGGTATCCCAGTAAATACGGCTGACCCCCTGCCATTCGGCAGCAGGGGAAAACGCCGCGGTTTCTCCGAACAGGCAGACCCTGCCGTAGGTGGTAAGCGCCACCGCGGCGGGCGGACGCTCCATGCCGTAATCGTAGATGCGCAGATCGCTGAGCGTTTTTTTGCCGCCCAACGCTGCAAAAAGCTGCTGCCACTGCGCGGCAAACCGCTCCGGAGCGCCCTGCTGTGTCCACTCCACCGTCCCGGAGGCAGTCAGGCGCATCTGACAGAAGTCATTCCGGTAGGTAAAGGGATTCGTCCCTTCCGTATGCGAATAAACGGGGTGCAGCGGATCAAACAGTTCCTCCTCTTCGCGGCCGAGATCCGCCCGGCTGATGAGCAGGACGCGGTCCAGCGACGGGTCCTTTGCAAACTCCTGTTTCATTGTGCACTTTCTCCGGCGCTGTTGTAGTTATAGTAAAGCTGGTTCTGGTCGGCAGCCTCCTGTGTCTCCTGCTGGCTGCTGGCCATCCGCGCCCGGCCGCTGCCCGCCCAGGCGATCAGCTTATTGATGGTCTCCTTGAAGGTGACCGAAAGCGGAATGGTGCTGCGTATCGCGGCCAGGACATCCTCGGTGGTGAAATCCCGCTGCTGCGAAAAGGCGGTGAACATTGCGTCGTTGATGACCTGTTCGATTTCGGCGCCGGAAAAACCCTTTGTCTCCTTGGCCAGGGCGGCGCAGTCGTAGTTCTTGACGGCGATATCCCGCCGGCGGCCGATATGCAGCCGGAAAATCTCGGTACGCTCCTTTTCGGTGGGGAGATTGACGAAGAAGATTTCGTCAAAGCGGCCCTTGCGCATGAATTCCGGCGGAAGCTGCTCGATATTATTGGCGGTGGCGACAATGAAAACCGGCGATTTCTTTTCCTGCATCCAGGTGATCAGGCTGCCGAATACCCGCGCCTGCGCGCCGCTGTCGCCCTGCACGCCGCCAATGCCGGCAAAGCCCTTATCCACCTCGTCGATCCAAAGAACACAGGGAGCCATGGCCTCGGCGATCTGGATCATTTCCCGGGTACGGGCTTCCGATTCGCCGACATAGCTGCCCATCAGCCGGCCCACATCCAGCCGTAAAAGCGGCATATGCCACTGCTGGCTGATAGCCTTGGCGCACAGCGATTTGCCGGTACCCTGGATGCCGACGATGAGCACCCCCTTGGGATAGGGCAGTCCGAACTGCTGCGCCTGCTCCGAAAAGGCCATGCCCCGGGTGACAATCCAGCTTTTGAGAACATCCATGCCGCCGATGGAGCCCATCGTTTCTTCGGCATTGAAAAACTCCAGCACCTGCGTTTTGCGGATGACCTGTTTTTTCTCCTCCAGCACCAGCTGCAGGTCATCCAGGCTGATCTTGCCGCTGCGGGCCAGCGCCTTGGAAAGAATGGTTTTGACGGTAGAGATGGTAAGGCCCTGGAAGGCCCGGACAAACTGCTCAAACCCCTCTTTATCCATATCCACCACGACGTTCTGGGTGATATTGGTGATGAACTCCCGCAGCTCCGGCAGAGTGGGCAGCTCGAATTCCAGTACGCTGACCGCCGCTGTCAGCTCCTCCGGCAGCTTGAATACCGGGGAAACGATCAGGATGCTTTTCTGCTGGGGTTTAAGCTGTGCAGAAAGATTTTTAACCATCCGGCAGACCATGTTGTCTTCCAGAAAACGATGGAAATCCTTGAGAATATAGAGAATGGGTGTATCCGTCGGTTCCTTGGCGATAAAGTCCAGCACGGCAATGGGGTTGCCCTTGCCGACCGCCACGCCGACATCAAAGCCGGAGGCAAAATCCCAGCAGACTACCCGCATATCCCCCAGCTCGGCGGCGCATTCCTTGGTCACCGCAATCAGTCGCTCCTCCTCGCGGGTTGTGACGTACATCACCGCGCAGCGGGAGCGAACCGACAGATTGAATTCTTCACGAAAGTTCATATATGACAGCCCCTTTCGGACAAGTTGTTATTTTTTCGCTTAAACAGGATCGGTAAGAGAAAGGCCAAGGGTTTCGGCCATCCCGAGGAAATGCCGCAGGCGCTCCGGCGGGACGGTATAGGGCGGCGGCTGCACCGCGGCAGTATTGCCCTCGGGCACAAAATCCGGCATGAGGGAAAGCGGATAACCGCAAGGATTATGCGCCGCAAGCAGCCGAATGGTCTCCTCGGTATTCTGCCACTGTCCCGGCAGAATCAGGTGGCGCAGCAGCACCCCGCTTTGCAGAAGGCCCTGCGGCCCGTAGCGGTTGGCGCCGTAATGCGCCCCCAGCAGTTCCAGATTCCGAAGGGCCCGATCCGGGTATCCCGGTACACCGGAAAGCCGCTGTCCCAGCGCGGCGTCCGCGTATTTGAAGTCCATAATGTAGCCCTGAAAATAAGGCAAAAGCCGCCGTGTTACAGCAGGCGAGGCATAGCCGTTAAAATTGTTGAGCAGCGGGACGGTAAGCCCCTGACGGCGGGCCAGCATGACGGCCTCGGTCACTTCATCGGCGCTGGGTTCCACATTGGCCAGACTGATGTGGCTGACACCCCGCTGCTGCAGCGAAAGCAGCAGTTCCGCCGCCTGCTGCGGCGTATAGGGGACACCCCGCCCCTGCTGGGATATTCCATACACCAGGCAATAGGCACAGTGCATATCACAGCCGGAAAGATAGACAACCCCGCAGCCGGCGCCGCCGCTGATACAGCTCTCCTCCCGGTTGCGGTAGAAGGTTCCGATCCTCATAACCGACCCAGCCTTTCGATCAGGGGCAGGTAGTCCTCCTCCAGCACCGAACAGCGCACTTCACTGCCGGCAATGTAAAAGGTACTGGGCTCCGCCGGCGGAAGGATGCGGCACAGCGCCGCGTATTGCTCCCGGGGCGATGCCTGGGCAAACGCGATCGGGCTGCCGGCGGGCGGCGGTATCTCCCCCAGCGCCAGCAGACGTCCGTGGGAGGGGGGGATCGGAATCGGAGAAAAATCGTCAACACCGATATAGTACAGATCCCGGCCGGCCAGCGCTGCCATCATGGGCGCGCCCGCTGCAGGGGTGAAAAAGCGCTGTCCCGACAGCGGGGCCTTTTGCGGCAGTCGCGGCAGCACCATCACCTGAACCGGCAGCGCCAAAAAGGGAGCCAGTCGGCCCGGCTCCGAAAAGCCCAGCCACAGCGCGGACGCCATACTGCTTCCCCCTTTTGCTCAAAAACGGTTTTTCTCTTGTTCTTTTTCCTCTGTCAGTTCAAAATACTCGGGCTTTAGCTCGGTGGAAAGTTCCACCCCCAGCTTTTCCACCGTATCCCGTACCAGCTCCCGGCAGGCGGCGCCTTTGACGCCGTTGACTTCGACAGTGATCTTTCCGTCCTTGCCGATGAGATAAGTTACCGTCTGTTCTGCCATATCAGACCCACCTTCCTACTTTGATTCGAACGGTGCCATCCGGCAGCGTTTCCTGCTCCTGCACCTGGAATTTACCCTCCTGCTCCACCGTCTTTTTGAGGAGCAGCACCGCATACTTCTGCAGCAGCTCATCCCGGGTCTTTTCAAAATCGCCGGGCTCCAAATTGGAGTGCAGCTCGGCCTCGCCATCGACAAAGCGGAAGGCCATGACCCGGTTGACGGCATTGACCGCTATGACATCACATTGATTGAACGTGTCGGCAAACTCGTAGTTTTCATCCACCTGACCGACACAGCGCAGGCCAAGCGCTTTCAGCGCCTCGCCCAGTACATCGATATCGCGGATGGCAACCTGAACCTTGGATAAATGAGACATCGGACTCCTCCTTTTCCCGTTGGCTTGTCTATATCTCTATCATATGCCAAAACAGAGGAAAAATCAATAACAAATTAGGAATAATTATTATTTATCAGTCTGTTTGCTACCCCGTTTTTCCTACGGCGCGGCGTTTTACTTTACCAGCTCCGCAAAATGCTTGATCAGATAATCGCGGAACAGGATGGCCGCCGGCGAAAGATAGCTGCTTTCCCGCCAGGAAAGGTTGATATAGCGGCGGCAGTGCGGGGTAGAAATGGGAACCAGCGCAATATGCTGGTCCTCCATGTCCTGCCAGGTCAGGATCGGGATAAATGAGATACCGATACCGGCCCGGATCAGCTCCCGCACCGTTTCGGGGCTGTCGCTTTCCAGGACCACATTGGGGTCAAAGCCCGCCATCTTGCAGTAGGCGTCGGTGATACTGCGCAGGTTCTTGCCTTTTTGCAGGCAGATGAACTCCTCCTTGGCAACCTGATCCAGGGTGAGGGAATCGAAATGGGCCAGCGGATTGGTGACCGGCAGCGCCAGGCGGATCTCCTCCTCGATGAGGGTGGTGCAGAAGGGGCCGGAAACCGGCTGGCTGCCCGCAAAAAGCGTCAGATCGCAGCTTTGGCCGCTTTCCCCTACCAGGTCTTCCTGCAGAATGTGCAGACGGATATCGCTGTGCTCCTCCTTAAAGCCCCGTACCAGCCGTGGGATCAGGGTGGAGGCCGCGTTCATGGAAAAGGTGACATTCATAACGCTGTTTTCCCGCGCGTCATCAATCTCCCGGTGGATGGCCTCCAGCTCCTTAAGGATGCGGTTGGTATGGTTCAGCACAATGATGCCATATTCGTTCAGCTCAATGCTTTTCCCCTTGCGGTTGAACAGCTTGACTTTTAATTCATCTTCCAGCATACTGATCGTACGGCTGAGCGAGGGCTGCGCAACATGCAGCTCCTGTGCTGCTTTTGTGATATGTTCCAGTTCCGCCGTCTTTTTAAAATAGCGAAGATGTGTGATTTCCATGAAGCTCCCCCATATAGCCTTATTGTTATTGATCTTACTCAGATTATATATTTTACATTATAGAAAGTCAATGCTATACTAAAGATTAAAATAGCCCTAATAGGCATGAAAGGTGGTTCTATCACAATGTCCTGGGATAATCAACGCCGTTCCAAAGAGGGACGGCTGTGTGCTGCCGCCGCCCTGTGTGACGGAAAAACAGTAGCGACCGAAAACATCGTGAAACTGCTGGAGGCGGTCATCCACCCCGGCGATAAAGTTATTCTGGAAGGAGATAATCAGAAGCAGGCTGCCTTTTTGGCCGCTGCGCTGGCCGAAGTCGACCCTGCCGTCGTTCACGATCTGACCATGATCATCCCCTCCATTTCCCGCAGCGAGCACCTGGATTATTTCGAAAAAGGCATCGCCAGCACGGTGGATTTTGCCTTTGCCGGAACCCAGGCCCAGCGGCTGAGCGAGATGCTGGCCGAGGGCAAGGTCAAAATCGGGAACTTTAATACATATCTGGAGATCTACGGCCGCCTGTTTGTGGACCTGATCCCCAATGTGTGCCTGGTGGCGGCGGATAAGGCCGACGCTGAAGGCAACCTCTTTACCGGATACAGCACCGAGGAAACCCCCACCCTGGTAGAGGCCGCCGCCTGCAAGAGCGGCATCGTCATTGCGCAGGTCAATGAGGTCGTGGAGGATCTGCCCCGCGTAGATATCCCCGGCGGTTGGGTGGATTTCATTGTGCCGGCGGACAAGCCCTATCCCATGGAACCGCTTTTCACCCGCGATCCCCAGTTTATCAAGGATGCCGATATCCTGATGGGCATGATGGTCATCAAGGGCATTTATGCCAAGCACAACGTACAAAGCCTGAACCACGGCATCGGTTTTAACGGCGCCGCCATTGAGCTGCTGCTGCCCACCTACGGCGAGCAGTTGGGGCTTAAGGGCAAGATCTGCCGCAACTGGGTGCTGAACCCCCATCCCACTCTGATCCCCGCCATTGAGGCGGGCTGGGTCGAAAGCATCTGTGCCTTCGGCGGCGAGGTTGGCATGGAGAAATATACCGCCGCCCGCAGCGATATCTTCTTTACCGGCAGCGACGGCACTCTGCGCTCCAACCGCACCATGGCGCAGGTAGCTGGCCTGTACGGCATCGATTCCTTCCTGGGGGCTACCCTGCAGATGGACTATTACGGCAACTCCTCCACCGTGACCGCCGGCCGTCTGAGTGGCTTTGGCGGGGCGCCCAACATGGGCCACAACGTGGGCGGACGCCGCCACAGCAGCCCCGCCTGGCACAGCCTGGTGGAAGGTAAAGATACCCTGCGCGGCGGCCAGAAGATCGTCATTCAGATGCTGAAGAGCAGCGGTAAGAAGGGCGCAAATTTTGTCCCCGAGCTGGATGCGATTGCCATTGGTCGGGGCGCCGGCATGGAAGCGCCCCCCATCATGGTATACGGCGAGGATGTAAGCCATACCGTTACCGAGCAGGGCATTGCCTACTGCTATATGGCTGAAGATGCCGAAGAACGCAAGCTGATGCTGGCCAGCATTGCCCAGGGCACCCCCTTCGGTGAGCTGGTAACGAAAGAGCAGATCGAGGCGCTGAGAAAAGCCGGTAAGGTCGCCTACCCCGAGGATCTGGGCATCGACCGGGCAATGGCTACCAAGGATCTGCTGGCCTGCAAAACACTGGAAGAGATCGCCGAATGCTCCGGCGGCCTGTATGAAGTCCCCGAAAAGTTCCGCAAGAAGGACTGATACAGCCGTTTGCCGTTGCAATCAAGCACGATAAAGTAAAAACCCCCTGTCCGATACAAGACAGGGGGTTTTTGTTCTAATACCGTTGCCACTTACAGCAGACGGTGCTGCCATTCCCCGGTTTCCGGCTCCCGGTAATAATAGAATTCGCTGAGTCCGGGGGACTCAAAGACGCGCAGCATTTCGGAAAAATCCGGGGCGAGCCGACAGTTTTCCAGCTCCTCCCGGGGCAGCCAGAATACCTCGCCCTCCGCCGAGGAAGTGAGCGTGCCGGTAAAGCGACTGGCCCGAAACAGTAGCACGACATAGCGTCCTCCCCCCTGCAGCGGAAACTGCTTGATGCCGCAGAGAATGGGATCCAGAATGGTAAGACCGGTTTCCTCCCGCACCTCGCGGATCACCGATTCCACAAAGGATTCTCCCGGTTCCACATGGCCGCCGGGGAAGCAAATACCCGGCCAACTGGGATCGGTACGGTCCTGCACAAGGATGCGCCCCTCATCATCGGTAAGCATGCACAGGTTGGTCAATTCACAGTGTTCGGTAGGGTGCGGCATAAAAAAGCTCCTTTGCACTAAGTATAGCCCAAAAGACCGCGGACGCTGACCTCCCCGCTGGAGACGGTACGGCGGGTGCCGTCCGGCAGTTGGACGATCAAACCGGCGTCGGGGGCGATGCCCACGGCTTTCGCCTCGTATTGGCCGGTTGGGGTAATGACCTCCACCCGGCTGCCGACGGTACAGCTACGGCGGGTCAGCTGCTCGATCACAGGTGCGGCGGGACGGGAAAGGAGCT
The DNA here is from genome assembly GCA_004554485.1 of Oscillospiraceae bacterium. Classification (GTDB taxonomy): domain Bacteria; phylum Bacillota; class Clostridia; order Oscillospirales; family Ruminococcaceae; genus Angelakisella. Next base: position 23,602 of record SFLS01000015.1, read on the forward strand.
GCTGACGCAGAAAACATTCGTCCAGGCGGTCAATCACGGCTGCCGCCAGCGCCGCGCGGGGCACCTCCGCTCCGGCTTCCCGCAGGGAGATGGCTTTATCCCGCAGCTCCTCCGGGAAATCCTGCCGCTGCTGCGTCACATTGATGCCGATGCCGATGACCGCACCGTTGATGGTCCCGCTCTCGGCGTCGCCGGTAAGCTTGGTAAGAATCCCGCAGACCTTACGGCGGTCGATGATGATATCGTTGGGCCATTTGATACGGGGTGACAGGCCGTACTGCTCCAGTACCTCACAGACCGCAAGGCCGGCATAGCTGGTCAGCAGACTGAGGGCGTCCGGGGGACACTCCGGCCGGAGCAGATAGGAAAGGTACACCCCGCATCCGCCGGGAGAGGCGAAGCTGCGTCCCAACCGTCCGCTGCCGCGGGTCTGGCGGTCAGCCACCACCACGGTGCCGGTAGCGGCGCCCTCTAGCGCCATCTGCTGGCAGCGGATATTGGTGGAATCCAACTCCCCGTAGCAAAAGACAGTCTTTCCCCGACCGGCGGGCAGATACTGCGCCAGCAGCTCCGCTGTCAGGCCGTCCGGCAGACCGGCCAGCCGGTAACCCCGGCGAGTCACCGAATCGATGCGGTAGCCCTGTTCCCGCAGGCGGCCCATCGCCTTCCAAACCGCGGTGCGGGTAACGCCAAGCTGCGCACTCAGTTCTTCCCCGGAGTGATAGTGTTCCCGATCCTTGCCCAGCAGCTCCAGCAGCCGCGCCGGCAGCTCTCTTTTCGCCATAACCGCTCCTCTCCCTGACCGCCGGATTGTAAACATTCCGTAAAAAGTACCAAACAGGCGCTTTTTCGCCCCCGACGGCGGTTGAAAAATAATGATAAAATCAGTATAATTCAAAGCATCAGAAAAGGCAATAAGCATTTAGCCGCACGCAGAAAGAGGGCTGACCGATGGCATTTGTGGAAATGAAGCAGGTATATAAACGCTACCGTACCGGCGAGGTCGTCACTGCCGCCAGCAACGGTATTGATTTTACCATCGAAAAGGGAGAATTTGCCCTTATTGTCGGCCCCTCCGGCGCCGGTAAAACCACCGTCCTCAATATCCTGGGCGGAATGGATACCGCCGACGAGGGACAGGTGCTGGTGGACGGCAGCGACATCGTGCAGTACACCCCCCGGCAGCTTATCGGCTACCGGCGACACGATATCGGATTTGTATTCCAGTTCTATAACCTGGTGCAGAACCTGACCGCTTTGGAAAACGTGGAGCTGGCGGCGCAGATCTGCCGCGACCCCATGCCGGCTGCCCAAGCGCTGCAGGCCGTTGGACTGGGACAGCGGCTGGATAACTTCCCGGCGCAGCTTTCCGGCGGCGAACAGCAGCGGGTCTCCATCGCCCGCGCGCTGGCCAAGCGCCCCAAGCTGCTGCTGTGCGACGAGCCGACCGGCGCTTTGGACTACAACACCGGCAAACAGATCCTTTCCCTGCTGCAAAGCGCCTGCCGGGAGGGCGGCATGACGGTGATCGTGGTCACCCACAATACCGCCATCACCCCGATGGCCGACCGGGTCATCACCATCCGCAACAGCAAGGTCGCCAGCAATATCTATAATCCCCACCCCGCCGATATCGCCACCATCGAGTGGTGACCTGCATGGAATCCCAAAAGAAAGGAGGGAGAGCATGATCGAGGCTTTCCGGAAGGATACCTTCCGCACCATGCGCAAAACGCTGAACCGCTTCTGCTCCATTTTGCTCATCGTCGCCATCGGCGTGGGCTTTTTTGCCGGCGTACGCGCTACCGGCAGCGATATGCGCAACACCGCTGACGCCTATTTTGCGAAGCAGAATACCATGGACCTCAAGCTGCTCTCCACTTTGGGCTTCAGTGATAAGGACGTTGCCGCCGTAGCGGAGGTGCAGGGAGTACGGCAGGTCTATGCCGGCAAATATGTGGACTGCCTGACGATCTGCCACGATAACTTCCTTACCCGGGTGCTTTCACTGCCTGCGGATGCTGACAGCGAAACCGCCATGAACCGTCTGCGTTTGCTGGAGGGGCGGCTGCCGCAGGCGGAGGACGAGTGCGTTATCGACCAGAATATCCAGGATAAGTTCGGGTTTTCGGTGGGCCAGTCCCTTTCCCTCACCGCCGCCGATCCGCAGGACGACCTGCTAAATGACCTGAACCGGACCGAGTATACCATCGTAGGGATAGTCAATTCTCCACTGTATATCGATATGACCCGCCGGGGTTCCACCACCGTGGGGGATGGCTCCCTGGATGCTTTTATTTATCTGCCGGAAAGTAATTTTACTGCTGAATATTACACCGAGTTATATGCAGTGGGAGAAGATACCGCATCGCTGAACTGCTATACCGAAGAATACGACCAGGCCATCCGGACGCTGAAAGCGGCGCTGGAGCCGGTAGCGGAACAGCGCGCCCCCCTGCGGATGCAGGAGATGCAGGATTACCTGAACGAAAAGCTGCCGGAAGCCAGGGAAAAAATAGCGGACGCCGAGCGCCAGCTGGCCGATGCTGAGAAGCAGCTGACCGACGCCGCCAATGAGCTGGCCGACGCCAGACAGCAGATTGCCGACGGGGAAAAGGAGCTGGAGGACGGACGCGCCGAGCTGGAGCGGCAGAAGAAGCAGTACGGGCAATATGAAAAGCAGTACAGCGAAGGCAAAGCAGAGCTGGAAGCCGCTGAAAGCCAGATGATGGCGGTGGATGTCGCCCGGGCGCAGCTGGCTGCGGGCAAGGCGCAGATTAACGCCGTTATGGCGCGGATGGAAAATCTGCCGGCGGGTTCGGTGCTGCTGCCCATTCTGGCGGACAGCCTGGCCCCGACGCTGAACGAGCTGACCGACGCAAACGGGAAAAAGCTGAACCTGGGCGATAACCTGTATGACGACGAAGGCAATGTGACCCCGGAAACCGTAGCGGCCACCCGCCGGGCGCTGGAGGATTACTTTGCCAAAATGGAGCGGCAGCTGAGCAGCGCCGTGACCGAGTATGAAAGCGGCAAAAAGGAACTGGAGCAAAGCCGCAAGGATCTGGATACCTTTGCCGCCGAGCTGGAAAAGGCAGAAAAGAAGCTGGAGGACGGCGAGATCGAACTGGCCGATGCCAAAAAGCAGCTGGAGGCGGGCGAGCGGGAATTTGAGGAAAAAAGCGCCGAAGCCCGCGCCGAGATTGCAGACGGCAAACTGAGGCTGAACCGCGCCCACCTGCAGCTGGCGGACGCCGAGGAAATGCTGGAAGAGCTGGCTCCGGCCGAGTGGTATCTTTCCAGCCGGGATGAGCTGTCGCTGGGCGTGGCAGAGTTTGGGGACGACGCCGACCGCATGGATAACATTTCTACCATCTTTCCGATCTTTTTCCTGGCGGTGGCGGCGCTGGTGTGCCTGACTACCATGGCGCGGATGGTCGAGGAACAGCGCACCGAAATCGGCACGCTGAAGGCCCTGGGCTATACCAATCGGGAGATCCAAAAGAAATATCTGATCTATTCTTTAAGCGCCACGGTAATTGGCTGTTTGTTGGGCCTCACCGTCGGCTTCAAGCTGTTCCCCACCGTCATTTATGACGCCTACTGCATCATGTACGATCTCCCTTCAGTCGTCGCGCCGTTCCACTGGGGGGTCTCGGCAGCCTGCCTTATCATTTCGCTGCTGTGCGTTCTGCTGGTCACCTGCTCGGTGTGCCGCAGCGTTTTGCGGGAGACCCCTGCTTCCATCATGCGGCCCAAAGCGCCCCCGGCGGGCAAACGGGTCCTTCTGGAAAAGGTCCCCTTTATCTGGCGGCGGCTTTCCTTCAGCCATAAGGTCACGGTGCGCAATCTGTTCCGTTATGGCAAGCGGGTGCTGATGACGGTGGTGGGCATTGCCGGCTGCGCCGCTCTGGTGCTGACCGGCTATGGCCTCAACGACGCCATCGGGGATATCGTCACCAACCAGTTCCAAAACGTATTCCATTATGACCTGCTGGCGGGCTATTCCACCGAAGATGCCGCCGCGCAGCAGGCACTGTATGATTTGCTGGATTCCAATGCCGAGATCCGGGAGTGGATGCCGCAGTACCGCAGCACCATGACGGCGCTGGGCGAGCAAAAGAACTATGAAGTCAACCTGACCGTTTCTGAGGACATCGACCGCTTGGGAGACTTTATCAGACTGCAGGAGAGGGAAAGCAAAATACCGACGATACCCGATGCGAATGGCGCGGTCATTACCGAAAAGCTGGCCACACTGATGGGTCTTTCCGCCGGAGACACCCTGACGCTGCAGGACAGCGATAACCGCCGGTATACCCTGCAGATCGCGGGAGTGAGCGAGAACTACGCTTCCCACTTTGTCTACCTGTCGGAGCCGTACTATGAGGAGATCTTTGGGGCAGCGCCGGCCTACAACTCGGTTATCATCAATTTGACAGATCCGGATAACTGGAAAGCTGTCACCGAAATGCTGCTGGCCGGCGGCACCGTTCAGATGGTCTCCTCCGACGCGGAAATGCTGGAGCACTATATCAATGTTACCGACAATCTGGGATATGTCGTGGCGGTGCTGATCGTTTCGGCCGGGCTGCTGGCCTTTGTGGTACAGTACAACCTTTCCAACATCAATATCACCGAGCGCACGCGGGAGATCGCCACCCTGAAGGTGCTTGGCTTTTACGACAACGAGGTCTCCGCCTATATCTACCGGGAAAATATTATCCTGACCATTCTGGGCACGGCGGCGGGGCTGCTGCTGGGAACGGGGCTGACCCGCTTTGTGGTCACCACCGCCGAAATCGATTCGATTATGTTCGGACGGAATATCTATCCCTTCAGTTTCCTGATGGCGGCGTTGCTGACCTTCCTGTTCTCATTCCTGGTCAACTGGGCCATGCACTACCGGCTGAAAAAGATTAGCATGGTAGAATCGATGAAATCAGTGGACTGAGCCGATATCAAGCAAAGAGGGCATCCCCTGCCGGGACGCCCTCTTTTTTTTACTTTATGCGGCTTATTCCTGGTCGATGTGACTGCGGATCCGCTCGATCAGCATATCCATCGCTACAAGATTGTGCCCGCCCTGCAACATGATGATATCCGCCCGGCGTTTGCTGGGCTCAACATACTGCTCGTGCATCGGCTTTACGGTGGTCAGGTACTGCTCCACCACCGATTCCAGCGTACGGCCACGCTCCCGGACATCCCGCATAATGCGGCGCAGGATCCGCTCGTCGGCGTCGGTATCCACAAAGATCTTGATATCCATTTCTCCGGCCAGTTCCTCATCGGCAAAGATCAGGATCCCCTCCACAAT
>SFLS01000039.1 GCA_004554485.1 Oscillospiraceae bacterium
CTGCGGCTATTCCTGCGAAACTCCCAAGTGCTGTGAGCAATAGTGCTCCTAGATTCTTTGATCGAAGGCTTTCATATATCTCACTCTTTTTTACAATGTTTTGATCCTTATCCATTTTCCCTCTCCTCTCATTATTCACAGTTCTTGTGTAATGGAGTTTTCTATATATATTTTACCATAAAGCCCACTATTGTCAAGAATTATGCACCGTTTATAATTACGGAGTCCCGCACAGCAAACCGCACGAGTCTTGTGACCCGTGCGGTTTTTGGAAGGAGAAATTATAAAAATGAGGGCATGTCGGTTTTATTTGGCCATGGCAGCCTTCCGGGCTTCCTTCTTGGCCTCCAGCTTGGAAACCACGATCGCGCAGGCGGCGTCGCCCACGATGTTGATGGTGGTACGACCCATATCAAACAGACGGTCGATGCCGTAGATCAGCAGGATGCCCTCCACGGGGATGCCTACGCTGGTCAGCACCATAGCCAGCATTACCACGCCGGCGCCGGAAACGCCCGCCGTACCGATGGAGGCCAGCGTCGCGGTCAGCACTACCATCAGCATCTGGCCCACGGTCAGGTTCATGCCGTAGCAGGTCGCCAGGAAGATGGTATTAACGGCCATGTAGACGGCGGTACCGTCCATATTGATGGTCGCGCCCAGCGGCAGTACAAAGGAGGAGACCTCCTCGCTGGCGCCCAGCCCCACGGCGCATTCCTTATTGATGGGCAGGGTAGCCACGCTGGAGGTGGAGGAGAACGCGAAGACCATGGCGGGGATCATGCCCTTGAAGAACTTGAAGGGACTCATGCCGCCCATCGTCCTGACGGTAATGGAATAGGTGATAATGGCGTGCAGGATATAGCCGAGGTAGGCAATGCCCAGTACCTTGGCAAGGTCGCCCAGAATTTCCGGACCCTGCGCTGCGACCACCCATGCCATCATGCAGAAAACGCCGATGGGAGAGATTTTGATGATGAACATCATCACCTTCATAAACACTTCGTTCAGGCTCTCAAAAAGCTCGGCAGTCGCTCTGCCCTTTTCTCCGGCAAGAATGATGCCGGCACCGATGAGCAGCGCAATGACAATGATCTGCAGCATCGAAGCACTGGCAAAGGGGGCAACGATGTTGCTGGGGAAGATATCCACCAGCGTAGTCATAAAGTCGGCACTGGTCGCTTTATCCCATGTGCCCAGTCCCTCGGTGGAAAGCCGCGGAAAGCCGCCCTTAAAGAGGTTGGCGAGCACCAGCCCGATCACCAGCGCCACAATGGTGGTGCCGATGTAATAAACCATGGTCTTCCAGCCAATGGAGCCGACCTTTTTAATGTCCTTCATGCTGATCATGCCGCACACCATCGAGAACAGCACGATGGGCACGACGATGAACTTGAGCAGGTTGATAAAAATAGTGCCGATGGGCTTGATATAGCGGGCGCTGAAAGCCGCGCCGCCGGGGACGGCGATCAGAATACCGCCCAAAATACAGCCCAGCACCAGCGCGATAAAGATCCACGCGGCCAGGGATAATTTCTTCTTGGAACCAGACATTGCATTACACCTCGTATCACAGAATTTTTGTTTGATTCTCAGTATAGCACTCTTTTTGCATTTGTAAATAGTTTTTGCAAGATTTATGTTCGATAAAATTCATTTTTATACTTCGTTACCCGTTGCAAAGGGTTTATATCGCACTATTTTAGCTAAAATCACAGATATTTCTGCAATTTTTATTTTTTATATGCTTCATAATTTCCGTCATTTCCCTCCTGTCCCGCACCGTCTCCCCCGTCCCCGGTCAAAAAGCGCCGGCCGGCGGAATCTCTGTCCCGCCGGCCGACGCTTTTTTCTTTTTTATCAGTCAGTACCGTTCCAAAAAGCTGTGCAGCTCGTCGTCATCCCCCAGCCGGTACCCCACCGCCGTGGCCAGGTTCACGTTGTGCATACTCCGGAAGATATTGATATCCACATTTTTATTGTGCTTTTTCATCTCGGCAATCAGCCGCTTCATCTCCCGCCGGGCGCTCTCCTCCTCATGCGCGGCGGTACGCTCGGTAAAGCGGCAGGCGCACTGCAAAAAGCGCAGGTGATTGTACTTCCCCCAGCTGATGATGTCCTCCTCCCGCACCAGGTACAGCGGTCGGATCAGCTCCATCCCCGCGAAGTTGGTGCTGCGCAGCTTGGGCAGCATCGTCTTGATCTCCGCCCCGTACAGCATACTCATCAGCGTGGTTTCTATCACGTCGTTAAAATGGTGCCCCAGCGCGATCTTGTTGCAGCCCAGCGCCTGCGCTTCCTTGTACAGGTAGCCGCGGCGCATCCGCGCGCAAAGGTAGCAGGGGGAACCGCCCGTCGTCTCCTCCACCACGCCGAAGATCGGGCTTTCGAAAATATGGATGGGCAGCTCCAGCGTTCCGGCATTCTGCTCGATCAGCGCGCGGTTGGGCGGGCTGTACCCCGGGTCCATCACCAGGTACTCCACCTCAAAGGGGAAATCGCTGTACCGCTGCAGATGCTGCATACACTTGGCCAGCAGCATACTGTCCTTGCCCCCGCTGATGCAGACGGCAATACGGTCCCCCGGCCGGATCAGCTCATAATCCTTGCAGCCCCCGATAAACCGGTTCCAGATGGTCTTGCGATATTTGGTGATCAGGCTGCGCTCGGCCAGCGCGCCCGCGGTCAGTTCTTTTGGCATTGCTTCGCTCCTCGGCTTCCTTGTCCACTTGCTGCCCAAATGATACCACACCGGCGTCTTTGGCGCAAGCGGCTTTCGGTCGCTGCCTTTGCCCCTTCCCTTTTTACTTTCCTGCCCGCCGCAGGGCTGCCCCGCAGGGCGCCGCTCCTCCGGAGCGGCACGGCGGGCCTGCGGCCCGCCGCCGCGGCTTCGCCGCGGCCCCTGCGGGGCGCCTTTTTTCCCCCCTGCCGCCTACCCCTCTCCGGCCAGCAGCAGCTCCTCCACCTCCCCGATAAACAGGTGATGCGGGTTCCCCTTGGCCCGCACCTCCTCCAGCAGGGCCGGCGCGGCGTACCCCTGCGGGATCATCGCCTGGGTATACTGCCGCCGGCACAGCAGCACCGCCCGGCTCTCCCGGATGCAGGCCACGCCGTTTACGCGCTGGACCGTCAGGCCGCTCCGGGCGATCTTATCGGTCTCCCGTCCGCTCATGCTCCCGCAGATACGGTACGCCTCGCGGTACCGCTCCGGCAGTACGCACACCGAAAACCGCTCATTCTGGGTCAGCAGCCCGTAGCTGTACCGCTCCGGGCGCACCCACAGCAGCACCACCGGCCGGTTCCACAGCATGCCAAAGCCGCCCCAGCTGGCGGTCATCGCGTTGGGCCGCTCCCCCTCGGTCACCAGCAGCAGCCACTCCCGCCCGATCACCCGGAACGCCGAAGCGTTCCACTCGTTCGGATCCGTTTTTCTCCATGCCATCCGCTTTTCCTCCATTCTGCGCTCTTTCTTCTATCCATATGCCGCCCCCCTTCCGGTCATTCTGCCCGGATGCCGCAAAATGGCCAAAAATGCCGGGAGATTCTCCCCACTTTAGGCTTCTTTTTCTCTTGCATCCCTCATAAAAGGGGACTATAATAAGTAACCGTTTGAAAGATTCCACAGAAAGCGCCGGTGATATTCCTATGCCTACCTATGCGGTCTGCCGTGACCTTGCCATCATCATCCTTTCCGCCAAAGCCTTCGGCCTGCTGGCCCGCCGGCTGCACGCCCCGCAGGTCGTCGGGGAGATCCTGGCCGGGCTGGTCATCGGCCCCTGCGTATTGGGCTGGGTCGCCCAGTCGGATTTCCTCTCCGGCGTGGCGGAGATCGGCGTCATCCTGCTGATGTTCTGCACCGGTCTGGATACCGACCTGTCCGAGCTGAAAAAGACCGGCGGCGCCGCCCTTCTCATCGCCTGCGCCGGCGTCTTTGTCCCTCTTCTCCTCGGGACGGTTCTGTTCTGCGTCTATTACGGCGTCGCTCCCGGCAGCAGCCAGTTCCTGCACGCCGTCTACATCGGCACCATCATGACCGCCACCTCGGTCTCCATTACGGTGGAGGCCCTGCGGGAAATGGGCCACCTGCGGGGACGGGTCGGTACCACCATCGTCAGCGCCGCCATCATCGATGACGTCATTGGCATCATCGTGCTCACCGTCGTCATCGGCTTCAAGGATCCCTCGGTCCGGCCGCTGACCGTCCTGCTGCGCACCGTGCTGTTTTTGCTGTTCGCCGCCGCCATCTGGACCATCGGCGCCCGTCTCTTCTCCTACCTTGATACCGTCTTTGAGCATACCCGCCGTATGACCATCCTCAGTCTGGGCTTCTGCCTCATCATGGCCTATCTTTCCGAAAAGCTGTTCGGCGTCGCCGATATCACCGGCGCTTACCTGGCCGGCATCATCCTCTGCAATATCCGGGATTCCGGCCGCATCGCCAAAAAGATGGATATCAACAGCTATCTGATCTTCGGGCCGGTGTTCTTCGCCAGCATCGGGCTCAAGACCGACCTGTCCGCTCTTGACGTCAATATCCTGCTGTTCTCGCTGGCTTTCGTCGCCGTAGCGCTGCTCAGCAAGGTGATCGGCTGCGGGCTGGCGGCGCGGTGCTGCCGGTTCCGTTCCTGCGATTCTCTCAAGATCGGCGTCGGCATGATGACCCGCGGCGAGGTCGCCCTCATTGTCGCCCAAAAGGGCCTTTCAGCCGGACTTTTGTCCTCGGCGTACTTTACCTCGGTCATCCTGCTGATTCTGGTATCCTCCATCGCCACCCCGCTGCTGCTGGGCGCCATCTACGCCCGCTGGCCGGATCTCGACGTTCCCGCCGAGCCCGCTCCGGCCCCCGCTCCTGCCGAACCCACCGCATGATCCCGTTTTCACCCGCCGTCTGCCTCCCGCAGCCGGCGGGCTTTTTTGTTCCTGTCCCCATCTCTGCCGGCCCCGGCTCCGGCGGCGCTCCGCTCCCCGTCGGGGCCGCCGCCCCTGCGGGGCGGCAGCCCTCCCCCGCTGCGCGCCGCCGGCCCTCCCCGCGCCAAAGCCCCCGGGGCAAACAAAAAGCACCCGCTCCCGTCCCGGTGCAGATGCCTGTCCTTTATTTTTTCTTCGTGCGTTTCGCCCCTTTGCCGTCCCGCCGCCCGGCCTCGTCGCCCTCTCTACTTGCTCTCGGAAAAATCGTAGGCCAGCCGCACCCATTCCATCAGCTCGCTGTCGATCTCCGACGGCGCGCCGATCACGATATGCGTCGTCCATCTTCCCGGATAGGCCTCCGTCTTTGCCGCGACCCGGTGGGAAGCCAGCGGAAAGGAAAGCCCCAGCGTAACCACCAGATACGGGTCGGGCAGCTCCGCCTTCTTTTTGACGCGCAGGAATGAAACGCACGCAAAAACGTGCCGGTTGGAAAAGGTGATCTGCGTTTTCTGCACCCTCATCTCAGCCGCCGGGTAAAGCCCGTACAGCTTCTCTGCAAACGCCTCAAACAGCGGCAGTGCCGCCGGGTGCGGGTCAAAAAACAGCATCGCGTCGGTATCGTTCCAGGGCTTCATTGCCTCTCCTCCCCACTTTCTGTCCGGCCGCCGTTGCCGGCGGTCCCTGCTCCTCTCGGATTTGAAAACGGATGCAGCCTGCAGCATCTCGCCTGCCGTCAATCCGTCCGTTCCCCGGCGCCGTTTTGTGTAAATTATGTCACTATCTGTATCAATCGGTCGGATTATTGCGGAATGACCGCCTTCCGCAGCCGCTGCCTGCGCGCCTTCCAGTCCGGCATCACCTCGGCCACCACCGCGTGGAACGCCGGGGAGTGATCCGGCTGCACCAGATGCGCCAGCTCGTGGACAATGATATACTCGATGCACTCCACCGGGGCGTGCAGCAGACGCTCGTTCAGCGTAATCGCCGCCGTCCGCGGCTGGCAGCTCCCCCAGCGGCTGCTCATCCGTCGGGTCCGCAGCACCGGCTTTGGGATGTTCCACCGCTCAAACCGGGGGAACCACTTTGCTGTCAGCGCCGCGAACAGCTGCCGGCAGGTCTCCTTCCACCACCGTTCCAATAGCCGCTGCGCCGCCTGTCCGTCGGCGGGGTCGCGCAGCGTCAGCAGCAGCCGGTTGCCCTCGCACCGGGCCTCCTCTTTCCCCTGCCGCAGCTGCACCGTCAGCGTCCGGCCCAGGCAGGGCAGCGCCGCGCCCTGTGCCGGCAAAAAGGCCTGCTGCGGCCGCTCGGTCTGCCAGCGCCGCCGCGCCGTCCCAATCAGCTCCGCCCGGGAACGCACAAAGTCATCCACCGTAGCCGCCGGCACCCACGCCGCCGAGGAAACGGCAATACTCCCGTCGGGACGGATGCGCAGATTCAGGTTTTTCACCCGTTTTTTCTCCCAGGTATAGGTCAGCTTTTCGCCGTTTACCCACACTTCCCGCTGCACCGGCAGCGCCTCCTTTTCGCGGCTTTTGGCTCTCCGG
>SFLS01000016.1 GCA_004554485.1 Oscillospiraceae bacterium
AGGATCCACCTGTTCCCATCCCGAACACAGAAGTTAAGCTCACTGGTGCCGAAAATACTTGGCTGGAAGCGGCCCGGGAAAATAGGTAAATGCCGACATTAGAAAAAACCACCCAATCGGGTGGTTTTTTCTATAACTATTTAATTATTGGAGAAGAGAGGAGGGGCGGAGATGCGACGCAGCCGGCAGATGTTTTTGCTGGAGGGTGTATATTTTATCGGCTTTTGCACGCTGTATGCCTATACGGTTACGATCCTGCTGGATTACGGCTACACCGAGGTGCAGTGTGGCTATATCACTATGCTGCAGTACCTGGTCATGATGATCGCCGGCCCTATCTACGGCAGTAGGATCGACCGCGGACTCTCGCCCAAACGGCTGTTTATTATCCTTCTTCTGGGCGGGATCGTTGTGACGCCGCTGCTGCCGTTCTGCTTTGCCCGCGGATTTTCCTGGGCGATGGTCTCCTTTGGCGCGATATCGGCTTTGGATTTTTGCGGGGCCAGCGTGATTGATGCCTGGATCAACCAGATGACCCGCAGGGACGCCTGCATTGATTACGGGGTGATCCGCAGTGCCGGCTCGATCTTTTATGCCGCTGCGGCGCTGGCGGCCGGGTATCTGATCGTCCCGTTAGGGATAAACTTCCTGTTCTGGCTGCACATGGGCGCTCTGGCACTGGCAGTCCTGCTGGCGTGGCCGTTGCCGGACCCTGCCATGCTGCCGCTGTTGCAGCCGGAGGCGGAACCGGTCGCCCCGCCGAAAGAGAGCCTGTGGACCAGCGCCAAAACGCTGCTGGGCTGCCGGCCGTACATGATATTTCTCCTTTGCGGGACGCTGTACTATTTTGCGACCCGTTCGGTCAACGGCTATATGCAGGTCATCATCAACTACATCGGCGGCGATGCTTCCACCTATGGGCTTTCGGTTTTTCTGTACTGTGTGGGGGAATTCCTTTTGATGCGGCTGGCCAGCCGTCTGCTGCGGCGGGGGATGAAGCTGCCGGTGCTGTTTATCGCGTCCCTTTCGGCGTTGGGACTGCGCATTCTGCTGCTGGGCGTGCTGCGCAGCATGGCAGGCGTGATGGCGACCCAGGTGCTGATGTCGATTGGTTTTGCGGGCTTTCTGCGCTTCAATATTGAATATGTCGCTTCGCTGTTTCCACCGCGTTACTGCGGGCGGGCCATCTTGGTCAGCGTCGCGGTGACCCAGGGCCTGGGCTGTATTTTCGGCAATCTGGCCGGTGGGTACCTGCTGGCAAGTGTGGGCGTGCCGGTGTACTGCTTCATCTGCGGCGGAGCTATGCTGCTGGCGCTGGCCATTTTTGTGGCTGGGCGGCCTTTTGGATCAACTGGGCTGCTCAATTAGGTGCATATCACAAATTTTCGACACGATATTCATACATCTTTTTTGTTAAAGTGATTGCTTTTCCCCCCCTATTTGGTAAAATATAACTTAAAGAAGATTCGCCGTCAATCAAATAGGAGGAACCAACATGAACTGGCTAACCAAGGCAAACGCCGCGCTGAATCGCATCCCCGCTCTTGCGTGGATCGCAGTGATTATCGTGGTGTTGGCACTGATGCTTTCCCTCAACCAGCAGCAGGCGGAAAAGCTGCCCCTGGAGCATGTGGCGGGGGTGTATCAATCCGATATGGCAGCAGGGGCTGATATCTCTTATTTCGCCCACATGTATACCGATGGCAGATATGAGGTCACCCGCGTGGAGGATACCGGCGATGGTGGTTCCAAAGACACCGTCATTTCCACCGGCACCTATGAGGCAATGGAATTTGGCTACTGGATGGAGGACAGTACGTCCGGTGAGTGGCAGACGATCACCCTGGATCACACTGGCTTTTACTGGAGAGATGCCGAGCTGGACCGACTGACGCATTTCCACCAATTTGCCGTTTACGGCGTAAAATTCTGATATTTCGACAGGAAAAAATCCCCCTGCTTTTCGGCAGGGGGATCGTTTTGCTTATAAGGAAAATCAGAATTCCAGCTTCTTTTCGATATAGTTGCGCAGCTCGGCGATGGGGATACGGACCTGTTCCATGGTATCGCGGTCACGGACGGTAACGCAGTGATCGGCCGGGGTATTTTCATCGCCCACCGTCTCAAAGTCCACGGTAATGCACAGAGGGGTGCCGATCTCATCCTCGCGGCGGTAGCGCTTGCCGATGGAACCGGCATCATCGTAATCCACCATAAAGTACTTGGAAAGCTCCTGCTGGATCTCCCGGCCCTTGTCCGCCAGCTTCTTGGAAAGCGGCAGAACGGCGGCCTTGAAGTCCTCATCGTAGGCGTCGCACAGGAACGCCAGGAAGCTGCGCTCGACGCCCAGGGAAGGCTCGATGACATAGGGAATGTAGTGCTCGTTCTTTTCCTGGTCAAAGTAGGTCAGGTCTTTGCCGCTGGTGTTCTGGTGCTGGGTCAGGTCGTAATCGGTGCGGTCGGCCACGCCCCACAGCTCGCCCCAGCCAAAGGGGAACAGGAACTCGAAGTCGGTGGTCGCCTTGGAGTAGAAGCACAGCTCCTCGGGGTCATGGTCGCGCAGGCGCAGGTTTTCATCCCGCATCCCCAGGGAAAGCAGCCACTGGTGGCAGAAATTGCGCCAGTACTGGAACCACTCCAGGTCGGTGCCGGGCTGGCAGAAGAACTCCAGCTCCATCTGCTCAAACTCGCGCACCCGGAAGATGAAGTTACCGGGGGTGATCTCGTTGCGGAAGCTCTTGCCGATCTGACCGATGCCGAAGGGCAGCTTGCGGCGGGTGGTGCGCTGGACGTTGACAAAGTTGACAAAGATGCCCTGCGCGGTTTCGGGCCGCAGATAGACGGTGTTTTTCGCGTCCTCGGTCACACCCTGGAAGGTTTTGAACATCAGGTTGAACTGACGGATATCGGTAAAATTGTGCTTGCCGCAGGTGGGGCAGGGGATATTGTGCTCCTCCACAAACTCCTTCATCTCGGCCTGGGAGAAGGCGTCGATGGGGCGGGGCAGGGTAAAGCCGTTCTGGGCGCACCAGTCCTCAATGAGCTTATCGGCGCGGAAGCGCTCGTGGCATTCACGGCAGTCCATCAGCGGGTCGGAAAAGCCGGAAAGATGGCCGGAGGCCACCCAGGTCTGGGGGTTCATCAGGATGGCGGCATCCTGCCCGACGTTGTAGGGGTTTTCCTGGATGAATTTTTTCCACCAGGCACGCTTGATGTTGTTCTTCAGCTCCACGCCCAGGGGGCCGTAATCCCAGGTGTTGGCCAGACCGCCGTAAATCTCGCTGCCGGCATACACAAAGCCGCGGTTTTTACACAGGTTTACCAGTGTGTCCATTGATTTTTCGGTATTCTTCATTGTTATTTTCGTTCCTCCTCGGCGTTTGCTAACGATAATATAATAATGTACATTGTACCGCCATGGACAAAAGAAGTCAATACGGCACGGCATCTCCCGCGGCAAAGGGAGCGGGTTATTCTGCCCTCTTTGGTGAATTTTGCCCCGGAATCGTTCAGGCGCTGTGTCAGGTCGGGGTCGTTCATCAGGCCGGTTTTGTAGATATTTTCCCCGGCCTTGTCGGCAAACAGGATCTGGTTTTCCCGGATCTCCACCTGGCCGATCTCCTTAATCTGCTGCTTCGCAATCAGCGGAAGAACAAGGACATTGAACAGCACCAGCACCAGCAGCGCAATGCCGTAATAGTAGATCAAAGGCTTTTTGGGGCTTTTTCTTCTTTCATGCGTGGCTCCTCCGTCGGGTTTTGTGGAGCCGCCGCTGTGCCGGCAGCCGTGAATAGGGGAAAGAGACCGGGGAAAGACAAAGCACCCGGATGGCCCGGTCCCGCCCCGAAGAACGGCGGGAAGAGACTTTTCCGGGTTCTGCCGATTGCATTATATTTTACCTTTTGCGCCCCGCTCTGTCAATTCACGGGCAGCGCCGTAAACGGTACGGCGTTGGGGAAAACAGGGAAAGAACGAGCCTATTGGGGCACGGTTTCTTTAGGTAGATTTAAGGCGACACTTGTATTATAAAATAAGGATAAAGGACCGGCGGGGAAAGGCGGCGGTTGTCCTGCCGGTAAAAAACCATTATAATGGGGACGGGTGATAGAAATGCGTGTTTTGATTGCGGAGGACGAAGCGGACCTGGCGGAGGCGCTGACCGTCTTTTTTGAAAAAAACCAGTTTACTGCGGATGCCGTGAGCGATGGCTTTTCGGCGTATGAATACGCCTCCTCCGGGGAATATGACGCCATCGTGCTGGATGTGATGATGCCGAAAATGAACGGCGTGGAGGTGCTGCGCAAGCTGCGGGCGGAGGGGGTTAAAACGCCGGTGATGATGCTGACGGCCAAGGCGGAAAAGGACGACCGCATCACCGGCTTTAATGCCGGGGCGGATGATTACCTGCCCAAGCCCTTTGAGCCGGACGAGCTGATCTGCCGTGTGCGCGCCATGCTGCGCAGAAGCGAGGATTACAAGCCGACGGTCCTTTGCTACGGCGACCTGCAGCTGAACCCGGATACCGGCATTCTGTCCTGCGGGGAGCGCACGGTACGGCTGAGCGGGCGGGAGTTCCAGGTGGTGGAACTGTTTCTGCGCTCGCCCAAAGTGGTGCTTTCCGCCGAAAGGATCATGGAGCGGGTCTGGGGCTGGGACAGCGAAGCGGAGATCAACGTGGTCTGGGTGCATATCTCCAACCTGCGCAAAAAACTAAGAGCCATCGGCTCCGGGGTGTCGATCTCTGCCAACCGGGGGCTGGGCTATCTTCTGGAGGAACGGCAATGATCAAACAGCTGCGCAAACGCTTCATCCGCATTGCCATGCTTGCCGTAACGGCGGTGATGCTGGCGCTGTGCCTCATTGTGAATATCGCCAACTATCTTTCGGTGGATGCCGGCCTGACACAGATGCTGGAGATCATCGGCAGCAATCAGGGAACGATGCCGGCAATTCCGCACGGCGGCAAGCCCGGGGCAAAGCCGGAAAAGGCCTTTACGCCGGAAACGCCTTTTTCCACCCGGTATTTTGTGCTGCGCTATTCCGGGGAGGGAACGCTGCTGCAGGCCGACCTGAGGAACATTGCAGCCGTGACCGAGGAGGACACCGAGCAGTACCTGCAGACCGCGCTGGCGCACGGCGAGGGCTTTGGCTGGAAGGAGGGATACCGGTACTATGTGGTGCGCAGCGGCGAAGACCGCTGGATGGCGGTCTTTTTGGACAGCTACGATGAAATCCGCTCGGTGAGGACGACGGCGATACTGTCCTTTGCGGCAATGCTGTTCTGCATCGCGTGCGTGTATCTGATCGTGACGCTGCTGTCCCGCCGGGCCATCGATCCGGTGGTCAGGGCCTCGGAGCGGCAAAAGCAGTTTATCACCGATGCCGGCCACGAGCTGAAAACGCCGATTACGGTGATCGCTACCAGCCTGAAGGTGCTGGAAATGGAAACCGGGAAAAATAAATGGAACGACAAGGCGCAGGCGCAAACCGAAAAGCTGCGGGACCTGGTAAACTCGCTGGTGACGCTCTCCCGCATGGATGAGGAGGAATCGCCGCTGAAGTTCAGTCGGTTCCCGCTCAGCGAAGCGGTAAGCGAAACGGCGGAATCCTTCCGGGACTATGCCCTTTCCAACGGGCATGAGCTGCAGCTTGCCATTGCGCCGGAACTGGAATACAACGGGGACGAATACGCCCTCCGGCAGCTGGTCTCCATCCTGCTGGATAACGCCGTCAAATACGCGGCGAAGGGCACGCCGATCACCTTTGCGCTGGAAAAGAATAAAAAGGGTGTGGTCATCCGCACCGCCAACCGCTGCGAAAACCTGGATGGGCAGGAACTGGATAAGCTGTTCGACCGCTTTTACCGCGCGGATCCCTCCCGGACGGCCGGCGGCTTCGGCATCGGGCTTTCCATCGCGCGCAGCATTGTCGAGGGGCATCGGGGCAGCATCTGTGCCCGGCGCTGCGACGGGGATACCATCGAACTGATCGCGCAGCTGGGCAAGGGATAACAGGCCGCGGCAGGCAGCGGGCCGAAAAAGGGAAAATTTGGAATAGAAAAGCAAAAACCGTCCATACTAACGGCGTCAAGGAGATCCTATGAATGACCGGAAAGGACGGAAAACAAGATGACGAAAAAGTGGGACATGGTACTGATCCTGGGGCTGCTGCTGGCGGTCGTGGTAAGTGTGGCGGCGGGCTTTGACGGCGAATGCGACCCGGTCAGACAAAATGTGCTGCGGCTGCATATCCTGGCCAACAGTGACAGCGAACAGGATCAGGCGCTGAAGCTGCAGGTACGGGATGCGGTGCTGCGGGAAACGGCCGGGTCCTTTGAAGCGGCAGAAAGCCTTGACACAGCCGAGCAAACGGCGGCGGCACTGCTGCCCCGGATCGAGGAGACCGCCCGGCAGACGCTGGCGGCGCAGGGCTGTGACGACGCGGTGCGGGTGAGCCTGGTGAATATGTACTTTGAAACGCGCGAATACGACGGGCACACCCTGCCGGCCGGGTACTACGACGCGGTGCGTATCGAGCTGGGAGCAGCCGCCGGACACAACTGGTGGTGCGTACTGTTTCCGCAGCTCTGCATCGGCACGGCGGCGGACAGCGAGGAACTGGAGGCCATCGACGGGCTGGCCCGACAGCCGGAATACCGGCTTTCCTTTGCCCTGGTAGAGTGGCTGGAGCGGCTGCTGGCAGCCGCCAAAGAGCAGTAATGAAAAAGCAGAAAAAGGCGTCCTCACCGGGGCGCCTTTTTTGTACGGGTTTTTGCGGCAAAAGGGATTCCCCTGCCGGACAAGCTGTGATACAATAGAGAAAAAGAACGGTTAATCTGTCTGGTTTAGGGGGGACATGGGGAATGTGGTTTTTATTTGCTCTGCTTTCCGCGGTGTTTGCGGCGTTCACTTCCATATTGGCAAAGATCGGTGTGGAAGGGGTCAATTCCACTTTGGCGACCGCCATCCGGACCGTCGTGGTCCTGGTGATGGCTTGGGGGATGGTCTTTATGACCCATACGCAGACCGGTATTTCCGAAATCAGCCGGAAAAGCTGGGTATTCCTGATTCTATCCGGTCTGGCGACGGGCGCTTCCTGGCTGTGTTACTACAGGGCGCTGCAGATCGGGGAAGCGTCAAAGGTCGTCCCGGTTGACAAGCTGAGCGTCGTTATCACGCTGGTACTGGCGTTTGTATTCCTGCATGAGGAGTTCACCGCAAAATCCCTGATCGGATGTATTCTGATCGGGGCCGGTACATTGATCATGGTTCTGTAAGTCTGCGGCCGGCGGGACCAAAACAGAGCGAAGGGACGCCCTCTGTGACAGAGGGAAGCAGAATACGGAGCCTTGCGGAGGGGGTCAGCCCCTTTCCGGAAGGCTCCGTATTTTTACATGGAGGAAAAAGTGCGCGCTGCAGCAGCCTACGCTTCCAGCAGCCGGATATAATGGTTCGCTTCCCGCAGGACATGGTCGGCCAGCAGCGGCAGAATGATGGAACGGATCTTGCAGGCTTCGATCCCTTCCACGCCGGCCCGCTTAAAGTCGCGGAATTTCCGGGTGAGCGCCAGCGTGTTGCCACGGCACATGGCGGCGTCATTGGCGGCGGCGGAAGTCTCCAGCAGGCGCCTATAGCTTTCGGCAAAATCGTCCGCCGTATCAACGAGGGCCTCCTCACCGGGGTCAAGCAGGCCGCGGATGAACAGGGCGTGCTCCATCATGATCTGGTTCCAGAACAGCTCGCTGTCACGCAGCTCCTCGCGGCGGCATCGGCTCATGCCCTCCAGCCGCATCAAATGCTCGCGGTACAGGCGGGCTTCCCGCAGAATGTGCCTGATGAGCAGCGGATAGTTGGCGGTAAACACGCGGCACGAATCGACCTGGCTTAAAAGCCGTTCCTTAAAGGCAATGATAGCGTTCACCAGCTGCAGCCCCTCCCGGTTCAGCTGCCGCACCTGGCACAGAAGCTGCTGAGAAACGCGCGGGCCACCTTCGCCACGGCAGCTCTCCAGCTTTTCTGTCCGTGCGGTCAGTTCACGGTCGATGGGAATCCCGGTAAGGCATTGGGTTTTCTGTTCGGCGCAGTCGGTAAACTCGGTAAAGAATTCTCCGGCATCCAGAACACAGCGGCGCAGGGTGCAGTTGCTCAGCGTGATAGCGCGGGCAAGCAGCGCCTCAAATTCCCGCATTAGCCGCTCGCTTTCCCGGGCCAAGGCCGCGTTGGGCGGCAGAAAGCCGGCCTTCAAAAAGAAGGCATGCTCTTTCATGATCCGCGCAAAAAACAGGTGCAGCTCCAGGGAACTTACCATATAATCCTGGGTTCTGTCCATGTGCAATCTCCTCCCCGTCACGATCTATTGTAAAACAATCTATGCCGGGAAGGCAAAACCGGTTCGGCGGAACAATGCCGGATGATAGATTGCAGATGAGGCCTATACTTATGTAATCACATCCGCATATAACAAAAGAGCAGACCTAAAGCCTGCTCCACAACAAACGCAAGAAACCAACAAATACAAAAAATCGAGTGTTCATAACTCAAATCCGTTATGAACACTCGATATGGTCGGGATGACAGGATTTGAACCTGCGACCTCTGCGTCCCGAACGCAGCGCTCTACCAAGCTGAGCCACATCCCGTTGGAAAAACCCTCGCTGCTAAAACGGCGAGGGTCCAGGTGGTTGCCCGACTAGGATTCGAACCCAGACAAACAGAGTCAGAGTCTGTCGTGCTACCTTTACACAATCGGGCAATAGCAACATGAATTATTATAACGATTCCCCGGTAAAAGTCAAGCCTTATTGCGAAAAAACAGCGTTTATTTTTTCGACAGCGGCGTCACCCGCCGGGAATATTCGTAAGAGCGCGCGGAAAAATAGCAGAACGAAAAATGATTTTTTGCAAAAGGGGTGTGAGGGAAAATGGCGGCTGCGGTGCGGGTGGCGGTTCTGGGTCGGGTACAGGACCCTTACCGGCGCAGTCTGAACCACTGGCTCGGCGGGCAGCCGGGCCTGACGCTGTGGCCGTGCGTGGGGCGGGACGGCCTGATGCCGCAGATCGTGGCGGCCAGTCCGCAGATCACGGGTGCGGTGGATATCACGCTGACGGCGGAAACGGTATTTCTGTTTGGCAGCGACTGTCTGCCGGCCGCCCGGGCAGCCGCCCAGAATCGCTGCCAGCCGCTGGAATACGGCTTTTCCCGGCGGGATACCCTGACGCTGAGCAGCCTGGACGACCGGCAGGCGGTGGTGGCGCTGCAGCGTCCGCTGCGCCGGCTGGACGGCAGCTGGCTGGAGCCGCAGGAATGGGTGTTGCAGCTGACGGTGCCCGCCCGCCCCGAGCTCTTGCTGAGCCAGGCGGCCATCCTGCTGACGGCGGGGCTGCCGCTGCCGCAGCATGGAGAAAAGTTCCTGTTATAAGGGCGAAAAGAGGGCGCAGAATAGAAAATGCAAACGCCAAACCATGAAAGAGAGGAAAAAATCATGTCTAACAAGAAAGCCAAGGAAGCACTGAGCCAGATGAAGCAGGAAGCTGCCAACACCGTAGGCGTTAACCTGAAGCAGGGTTACAACGGCGATATCACCGCCCGCCAGGCCGGTTCCATCGGCGGCGAGATGGTCAAGCGCATGATCGAGAGCTACGAGAACGGCCAGTCTGCCAAGTAAAAATCAAATTCCCAAAAAGTCCGCGGCTCTGCATTTTGCAGGGCTGCGGCGTTTTTGCGCTTTTCGGGGGCATGCCGGGGCATAGAATAAGCAATTGCGCCCAGCAGATTTTTTTGGGAGAAAACCTTGCGGGAGCGAAGAATCCTTGGTAGAATGGAGGCAGGAACTTATTGTTATTCCTGAATACGGTTCGGACAAATGTGTGAAAAGGAGCGACGAATATGGCAGAAAAGAAGAATGTCAAGCGCGAATTTGTGGAGGCTTCCACCGGCAAAACGGGCAGCCGCCCTGCGGTAGTGACCGCCGCCAATAAAAAAAGCGCCACCACCAAGCGGATTGTGGCCGTAGTGCTGTGGGTATTGGCGCTGGCGGCCGAAGTGGGGGCGATCCTGATGCTGAACGGCAGATGGTACATACCGGAGGAGCAGAAGCTGTACTGGCTCATCGGCGCGCTGGCGGTCGATCTGATTCTGGTGATCATCGGCAGCCAGCTGTGGAAAAAGTCCAACCGGCTGGACCCCGCCAGCAAAGCCAGCAAGGTCAAGTTCTTCCTGTGGAACAACATGGGGCTGATCGCTTCCGTCATCTGCTTCCTGCCGCTGATCATCCTGCTGCTGGCCAACAAGGACTTGGACGGCAAAACCAAAAAGATCGCTACCGTCGTGGCGGTTATTGCACTTATTATTGCCTCGCTGTTCTCCATCGATTTTGACCCCGTTTCCGCCGAGGATCTGGCAGAGGCCCAGCAGACGGTAGGGACCGGCTCGGTATACTGGACCCGTTTCGGCAAGAGCTATCACCTGGATCCGGACTGCCATACCCTGCAGAATTCCGCCGTCGTCTACCAGGGCACCATCGAGGAGGCCTTTGAAGCCAACCGCACCGACCCCTGTGACTTCTGCGCGCAGGAACAGGCGGGTTGATCTGATAACGGAAAGGAGCACAGACGATGAATATAACTGATCTGCTTTCCGGCAGCGTGATTTCCTCCATTGCCGAAAGCACCGGCGCCACAGAAAAGGATACCGCCAGCGTGTTGGC
Source organism: Oscillospiraceae bacterium (assembly GCA_004554485.1). Taxonomy (GTDB): domain Bacteria; phylum Bacillota; class Clostridia; order Oscillospirales; family Ruminococcaceae; genus Angelakisella. The sequence goes on from SFLS01000016.1 coordinate 10,706, forward strand.
CAACGCCCTGCCCACGCTGGTCAGCGCCATGGCCTCGAACGCCTCCACCAAGGATGGGGCGGATTCCCTGGCGGCGGCGCTGGACCACCACACCACCTCCTCCGGCCTGAGTGCGCTGCTGCAGAATGTGGATACCGAGGACGGCGCCAAGATTCTGGGCAAGATCCTGGGCGGACAGAATGAAACCGTGCAGAACGCGGTAGCCAAAAAAAGCGGAGCCAGCCGTCTGGATACCTCCAAAATCCTGGCGATGGCGGCGCCGCTGCTGCTTTCCGCATTGGGCAGCCAAAAGAAAAAGACCAAAACCGGCGCAGAGGGGTTGAGCGCCTTGCTGACCGGCCTGCTGGGTGGCGGCGAGGAGGATGCCGATGACGGCAGCACCCTGCTTTCGCTGGCGGGCAGTCTGTTGGGCGGCGGCAGCAAATCGGGGAGCAGCTCCGATGTGCTGACCTCCCTGGCGGGCAGCCTGCTGGGGGATGTTCTGACCGGCGGCTCCGGCAAAAAATCCACCGCCAAAAAGTCTTCCTCGGCAAAGAAAACTGCGGCCAAAAAGACCTCGACCGCCAAAAAGTCAACGACAGCCAAAAAAACCACCACAGCCAAAAAGAAATCCACCACCCAGAATGACGACGCGGCCGAGCTGTTGGGCAGCGTGCTGGGCAGCCTGCTGGGCGGCAAAAAGTGATTCCCGCACTACAACATAACAAAGGAAAAGATCCTCCCGCACCCAATCGGTGCGGGGGGATCTTTGGTTGTGTTCAAACAGAAGAAAAAACGCCTGCCAAAGAAAAAGCCCTCCGCATCGCAGGATGCGGAGGGCGGCAAGGCGTTATTTCTTTTTGCGGGCAGGGGGAACCTCGGCAGCCAGCGCGGCAAAGAGAGCGGCGAGCCAGGCGGGTTCGGCGGGCAGCGGGAGATGCAGCATCAGCTTAGCGCCGGGGTAGGGGAGCCGGTATTCCGCCTGCGGCAGCAGCCGGCGGGCGGCGGGCAGATCCTTCACCAGTACCCGGCCGTCATAAATGCCGCCGATGACCCTGCCTTCATAATAAAGGATGTATTCCCCCATCATGGCGCGGCAGCAAGCCCCTTCCACCGTGCCGAGTTGTGCCCAAAGGAAGGCAAACTGCTCCTTGGTGGTCATGGCGCGGCCTCCTTTCAGGCAACGGTGGTGCCGGGATAGTAGTAGGTAAGGATCTGTTTATAATCCCAGCCCTGCTTGGCATACAGGTTGGAGCCGGTCTGGCTCATGCCGACGCCGTGGCCATAGCCGTAGGTAGTAAAGGTAAAGGTGCGGCTGGAAGCATCGTAGCTGATATCAAAGGCGTGGGAGCGCAGCCCCAGGATATTTTCACGAATTTTTCGGCCGGTGGTGGTGGTATTGCCCACCCGTACCTCCCCGACATACAGCCCGTCGGTGCGGCTCAGGATCTCCAGCCAGCCGGCGGGGTCGTCATTGACGGGGTCCAGCCCGGCGTTCAAATAGGCATTCATCCGGGCGGCAAGGTCCTCGGCAGAAAACGACTTGGTCTGCTGGTAGGAGGACCAGCTGCTGGTGTAGCCGATATCGATGGAGGAATCCACCGAAACAAGATAAGGGTACTGGGTGGTGCCCCAGACGCTTTGCGCCGTGGTGGTCACGCCGGCGCTGATGGAAAAATAGGTGCAGTTGGCATACCGGCCGTTATAATAGACGGCCTGTCCCAGCACCTCCTTCACGCACTGCTTGACCCGGTCGCCGGGGGTGGTGGTGCTCAGCCGCAGCGTCGGGGCGGCGTCCAGGTATTCGTTGTAGTACTTGATGTAGCTGTAGGAGGCGACGGCCATCGCCTTGGTGGATTCGATTTCGGTGGTATTACCCACTTCGTTCTGCACCACGCGGCAGAGGATCTCGTAGACATCCCCGGTCACCAGGGTGCTGCCGTCCCTTACGGTCAGCTGCTCCGTCGAGGGGGCCGGCTCCGGCGTTGGGCCAGGTTTCGGTTCGGGGTCAGGCTCCGGTTCGGGGTCAGGTTTCGGTTCGGGCTGAGGTTCGGGGTCGGGCTGCGGGTTGGGCTCTGGTTCCTGCGCATAGGCGGGCGGAGCCTGCTCCGGCTGCTTGCCGGGCTGCTGTTCCGGCTCCTTTTCCGGCGAAGCCGGCTGCTGCTCCGGCTCCTTTGCGGGCGTGGTGCCGTCATTTGGCGCAGGATCCGCCGTGGGCTGTCCGGTGGTGCTGCCCGTCGGGTCATTCTCCTCCGGAGGGACCTCGTTCTGCGGGATATGTTCCCAATCCGGCAGCAGGGCCCGGCCGCTTTGTATCGTGGGGACGGCCGGACCGGCGGGTTCGCTGCCGCAGGCGGCAAGCATCAGAATAGCCAGCAGGGCAGCCAGTAGGCGGACGGCCTTGAACATGGCGGGTCAGCTCCTTTCCGGAAAAATCCATACGCAGGGACAGGTCGTTTTCTGTCTCTTTTCGGGACTATTATATATAAAACGTGGGTCTTTGTCTACCGGCGGGATATGAACAAAGCATGAAAATGCGGTGAAAAACGCCCCGACCGGGCGGTCGGGGCGCGGAAAGCGGACAGATCAGGCTTTGCCGGAGCAGCCCAAAACATCGTGCATCTTGTGACGGACCAGCTCCCGGATATGATCGCGGGCGGGGGTAAGGTACTGCCGGGGATCAAAGTGATCGGGATGCTCGGCCATATGCTGGCGGATCGCGGCGGTCATGGCCAGACGCAGGTCACTGTCGATATTGATCTTGCAGACGGCCATTTCGGCGGCCTGACGCAGCATCTCCTCGGGAATGCCGATGGCGTCGGGCATCCTGCCGCCAAAGCGGTTTACCGTTTCCACATCGGCCTGGATGACCGAGGAAGCGCCGTGCAGGACGATGGGGAACCCGGGCAGACGGCGGCTGACCTCCTCCAGAATGTCAAAGCGAAGCTGGGGCTTCTGACCGGGTTTGAACTTGTAGGCGCCGTGGCTGGTGCCGATGGCGATGGCCAAAGAATCCACGCCGGTACGGGAAACGAATTCCTCCACCTCGGCAGGGTTGGTGAACTGGGCGTCCGCCTCCGAAACGTTGACGGCGTCTTCAATGCCGGCCAGCTTACCAAGCTCGCCCTCTACCATCACACCGCGCTCGTGCGCATATTCCACCACCTTGCGGGTGACGGCGATGTTGTCCTCAAAGCTGAACTTGGAGCCGTCGATCATCACGGAGGTGAATCCGCCGTCAATGCAGTCCTTGCAGATCTCAAAGCCGTCGCCATGGTCCAGATGCAGCGCAATGGGAACGGTGGTATCGGCTACGGCCGCCTCCACCAGCTTGACCAGATAAATGTGCTTGGCATATTTGCGGGCGCCGGCCGAAACCTGCAGAATGACGGGAGCCTGTTCCAGCTGGGCAGCTTCGGTAATAGCCTGCACGATCTCCATATTGTTGACGTTGAAAGCGCCTATGGCGTAGCCGCCCTGATAGGCTTTTTGGAACATATCTTTCGTGGTAACCAGTGGCATATTGAGTTTCCTCCTTTGTGATTTGGGACTGTTCCGGATGGTCTCATTGTAGCAATTTTGCCCGGTAAATGCAATGGGATACGGTAAAATAGCAGCAGATTTTGTGAAAATAATAACATAATTTAAAAAAGCAGACGCTTTGTAGAAAAACGCAAAAGCGTTGTCAAGGGATCAAAACTTTTCGTAGTACCCATTTTTTTACACTTATGTGGAAAACAGATGTTTCCACCGGTCCATCGGCGGAAAAAAGGGGACAATCGGGGAACTTTTTCACATTTTCCACCGAGTTTTCCACACACAGGGGGAAAAAGAGCTTGGCAAAGAGGAAAAAGAAAAATATACCCAAGGTATATGAAACAAAAACCGCGCGGCATCCTGTTTGCATATTTTCCACAGCAGGACACAAACTAACAGGGAATAAATGCGGAAAAAGGAGGGCTGACCGATGCTGAAGGGGGTCAATAAGCAGGTCGTGGAGGTGGTGGAGGTCGATAATGAATTCTTTGAGCGGGCGATTCTGTTTGTCAAGGCGGAAAAGCAGCAGCACGAGGAGGAAACGCTGCGGGAGAATGCCCGCCGGTACGTCGGCTCGCTGCGGTGGAAGCCCCGCCGGCCGGGCGGCTGGCGTCTGTGGGCACTGCGGCTGGTCCAGTGGGGCAGCGCCGTGGGCCTGGGGACGCTGCTGGGCGCAATTCTGATAAAATAGGGTCGATTTTTACCGGAAGGTATGTTATACTGTACCCGTAAACGGAACAAAGCGGGCGGCACAGTTCGGGCCCCGCACCGGCCGGCCCCTGCGGGGCCGGCCATCCGCGGCCTGCGGCCGCGGACCGGCGCGCCCTGCGGGCGCGCCGTGCGGGGCCCGGCTCAGCCGGGGGCCTGCGGCCCGGAAAAGGGCGGAAAGGAAAATGCGATGCAGGAAAAAAGACCCGCGGAGGAAACAAATCAGGTACTGGCCGGAAGGAACCCGGTGCTGGAGGCGCTGCGTTCCGGCAGGGAGCTGGAGAGCATCTACATACAAGCCGGCAGCCCCAGGGGACCGGTGGGCGCGATCCTGAACAAGGCCCGGGAGCGGGGGATCCCGGTCAAAGAGGCTACCCGCGAAAAGCTGACCCAGCTTTCCGGCATCGAGACGCACCAGGGCGTGGCGGCCGTCTGCGCGGCGGCGGCCTATGCCGAAATGGAGGATATTTACGCCCGCGCGGGGGAGGAGCCCCTTTTTGTGGTGGTTTGCGATAACATCGAGGATCCGCACAACCTGGGGGCGATCATCCGCACGGCGGAAGCCTGCGGGGCGCACGGGGTCATTATCCCCAAGCGGCACAGCGCGGGGCTTACCGCTGCGGCGGTCAAGGCTTCCGCCGGGGCGGCGGTCTGCCTGCCGGTGGTGCGGGTGGCCAATATTGCCGCCGCTATGCAGCGGCTCAAGCAGGAAAAAAACGTCTGGTTTACCTGCGCCGATATGGACGGGCAAAATTGGTGTACTCTTGATTTTACAGGGGCGGTCGGCCTGGTGATCGGCTCCGAGGGCAACGGCGTCAGCCGGCTGGTAAAGGAGGAGTGCGATTTTGTGGCCGCGCTGCCGATGCGCGGACAGATCAATTCGCTCAATGCCTCGGTGGCGGGCGGCATAATCCTGTACGAGATCGCCCGGCAGAAAATGCAGCTCAAGGCCCGGTAGTGCGGGCGGACAAAAAGAAAGCGGAGGGAACGAACAATGGCAGAAAACCGCTATAATGTAGACGATATCCTGCGGGAGGTCCGTGAAAAGAGAGAACGGGCGGAAAGGACGGCCCGTGATGCCCAGGCGGCTGCCGCACCCCGACAGCCCGCAGAAACCCGCGCGCCGGAACAGCCGGCGGAACCTTCCCCGGAGGAGCTGCTGCGCCGGGTCGCACCGGGACCGGCTGCCGCCGAACCGCAGCAGGAGCTGTTCCGGTGGGAGGAGCCGGAGCCGCCGAAGGACCCGGTAACGCAGTCGGAGCAGCACCCGTCCCCCCGGGACGCTGTGCCGGAGCCGGAGAAGAGAACGGAAGAACAGCCGGCCCCTGCGGCGCAGGGAATCCCGATCCCGAAAAAGCAGGCCGGCCCGGTGTGGGAAAGCGCCGCAGCCCGCAAGACCGCCGAAGCGCTGATGCAGACGCTGAAAAAGCGGCAGCGGGGACTGGCGGTCACGCTGATCCTGAACCTGCTGATGCTGCTGGGGGTGCTGTATCTGGCACTGGCACCGGCGTATCATCTGCTGCTGCCCGGCTTTTTGGCCACTTCCTCGCCGATGCGCCTGTGGGGAATGGTCGCCCTTACCGCCGTTTCGGCACTGTGCTGCGGCGGCACGCTGGGCAACGGCTTCCTGGCGCTGTTCCCCGGCCGGCAGAGCAACGATGCCTATGTGACCCTCACCGTTTTTGCCTGCCTGCTGCAGGGCAGCTTTATGGCGGCGCAGCCGCAGCTGCTGGAGCAGTACGGCAATAATATCTACCTGCCTCTGGCGGCGGCGATCCTGTTCTTTAATACCTGGGGCAAGCTGGTGAAGAATGCCCGTCAACGGGAAAGCTGCCGGGCGATGGCGTCGCTGCGGCCGGTGGCCTGCCGCACCCTGCCGCAGGGCCGGCTGACCGAATGGGCCCAAGGACTGCCGGAGCAGCCGGAAAAAACGGTGACGCTGGATGCCGCCGGTTTGCCGAAGGATGCCGAGGCGGTGCTGGAGGAGACCGGTCAGACCGAGGGCATCAGCGGGGTGCTGGCGCCCATTACCATCCTGGCGGCCATTGCCATGGCGGTGCTGGATTATCTGCTGGTTGACGGCAGCGTCTTTGAGGCGGTCTCCATCTTTGCCTCGGCGCTGTGTATCACGTCGCCGCTGGCCGCCACGCTGGGCAGCCATATGCCGCTGCGTAGCACCAACCAGGCACTGAGCCGCTGGCGCGCCAACCTGTTGAATGAGGATGCGGTAGAAGAGCTGTACGATACCGACGGCGTCCTGCTGCGGGGCAGCGATCTGTTCCCGGCCGGCAGCATTACGCTGCACGGCATCCGTACCTTCGAAAAGAAGCCGATTGACGAGGCGATCCTGAACGCTGCCAGCGTGCTGTGCAGTACCGATAATACGCTGACCGGCATCTTCCGGGGAATGATCACCAACGAAAAGAATCTGAAACCGGTGGAAAGCGTGACCTGCGAAGAGGGCCGGGGCCTTTCCGCCTGGGTGGACGGCGGCCGGGTGCTGATCGGCAACCGCAATCTGCTGCTGGCCCACGGCGTGGCGGTGCCGCCCCTGGAGGTGGAGGCCGGTTTTGCCGCCGAGGGGAAGGAGCTGCTGTATCTTTCCAACTTCGGCAGCCTTTCGGCAGGCTTTGTGATCAGCTATCACGCCGATAAGCAGCTGAAGCTTCAGCTGCAGGAGCTGGAGCGCGCCGGTATCGCACTGATGGTCTATTCCACCGACCCGAACATTACGCCGGAACGGGTGGCGCAGGTATATGGCCTGCAGCAGGAAAATATCCATATGGTGCCGGCAGCCCTGCAGCGGGAGGCGGAAGCCGCCCTGGATGGGACCGGAGAAACGGCTGCTGAAATGGTAAGCGGCAGCATGGCGGGCAGCCTGCACAGCATCCTTTCCGCCCAGCGGGAGCACGGCGTAGCCCGGGCGGTCACCGTACTGCTGATCCTCAGCGTGCTGATCGGTTTTGCGCTGATTACGCTGTTGGCCTACTCCGATGCGCTGGCACGGGCGACCTGGTGGATCGTCGGGGCCTATCAGCTGCTGTGGCTGGTGCCCACGGTACTGCTGGGCTTGATGCGCAAAAAGTAACATACGCAAAATGTAAACACGCCGCTAAGGGCAGTTTCTGCCCTTAGCGGCGTGTTTTTACTGCGTGGAGGAGGGCCTGCATAGGGCGCCGGTTCGGCCCGCAGGGCCGGCCGCCCACCGGGCGGCCGCCGCGATCAAAGATCGCGGGTTTCGGCCTTCGGCCGAAACGCCCTGCGGGCCGGACTGGCGCCTTACAGAGAGCCCGCGCCTTCAAAGCGGGGCGCCAAAGGGCCGTAATAGGCCGTAAGATGGACAATAAGCACAAAATCCGGCGGGTTATTTTGGCAAGCCGCCGTATAAAACCACTAGGATTATTCTTGCGCAGAAGTTGACAAAAAGGTATAATTGTTCTGTAATGCGCTTCTGAGGCGTTGTGACTCAAAGATTGAAAGGGGATATCCTAACTATGAAACAGTACACCGCGGATAAGATCCGTAATGTTGCGCTGGCAGGACACAGCAGCGCCGGCAAAACCAGCCTGGCGGAAATGCTGCTGTTTAAGTCTGGCACCACCGACCGCCTGGGCAAGATCGCGGACGGCAATACCGTATGCGACTTTGACCCTGAGGAGATCAAGCGTCAGGTCTCGGTCAGCTCGGCCATTGCGCCTTTCGATTGGAACGGTGTCAAGATCAATCTGCTGGATACCCCCGGCATGTTCGACTTCGCCGCCGGCGTTTCGGAGGGCATCCGCGCTGCCGAAACGGTGCTGCTGGTCGTTTCCGCCAAGGATGGCGTCGGCGTGGGTACCGAAAAGGCCTACCGCCTGGCCACCCGCATGGGCAAGTCCAAGGCGTTCTTTATCAACAAGCTGGATGTGGAACACGCCGATTTCTACAAGACCTTCGAGGGCATCAAGGAAGTATTCGGCAACAGCGTCTGCCCCGTCATCATTCCCCATATGGAAGGCGACGCGGTGGATTGCTACATCGACCTGGTGGACGACAAGGCCTATAAGTTCGACCCCAAGGCGAACAAGCTCAACGAGGTCGCCATCCCCGCCGCGGCGGCAGACCGCATCGAGGAGATGAAGATGGCGCTCAACGAAGCGGTGGCCGAAACCGACGATGCGCTGATGGAAAAATTCTTTATGGAAGAGCCGTTCACCCGCGAGGAGATCCAGAAGGGGATCGCCGCCGGCGTCAAGAGCGGCAGCATCGCGCCGGTATTCTGCGGCAGCGCCGCCACCGGCTCCGGCAGCCAGGTGCTCATGGATTCCATCGTCCACTTCCTGCCCAGCGCCGCGGAGGGCTGTGCCGAAGAAACCGTCGAGGGCGAAGTAATCAAGTGCAATCCCAATGCGCCGGAAGCCGCTTTTGTATTCAAAACCGTTGCCGACCCCTTCGTCGGCAAGCTGTCCTTTGTCAAGGTCATCAGCGGCAAGCTGACCGCCGGCATGACCCCTATCAATGCCCGCACCGGCGAACCGGAACGTCTGGGCAAGCTGCTGTGCTGCCGCGCCAAAAAGCAGGATGAGGTAGACGCCATCTGCGCCGGCGATATCGGCGCCATCACCAAGCTGCAGAATGCCGTGACCGGCGATACGCTCTGCGATGCCAAGCGTGTCATCGCCTTTAAGCCCACCGAATTCCCGGCTCCCTGCCTGTCGATGGCAATCGAGCTCAAGGGCAAGGGCGACGAAGCGAAGATCGCCGGCGCCATGCAGCGCCTGATGGAGGAGGATCCCTGCATCTCCTTTGAAAATAATGTGGAAACCAAGCAGCAGGTTCTTTCCGGTCTGGGCGAGCAGCATCTGGATGTAGTGGTCTCCAAGCTCAAGTCCAAGTTCGGGATCGATGTGGGTCTGGTGAAGCCCCGCGTGGCATACCGCGAGACCATCCGCAAGAAGGTCCGGGTACAGGGCAAGCATAAGAAACAGTCCGGCGGCCATGGCCAGTACGGTGATGTCTGGATCGAGTTTGAGCCCTGCGACAGCGATACCCTGGTCTTTGAGGAGCAGGTCGTCGGCGGCGCCGTACCCAAAAACTTCTTCCCCGCGGTGGAAAAGGGCCTGCAGGATTGCGTTTCCCGCGGCATGATTGCCGGCTATCCCGTCGTGGGTCTGAAGGCGACGCTGGTGGATGGCTCCTATCACCCCGTGGATTCCAACGAAATGGCGTTCAAGACCGCCGCTTCGCTGGCGTACAAGGCCGGTCTGCCCCAAGCCAACCCCGTGATCTTGGAGCCGATCGGCACGCTGAAGGTCCAGGTGCCTGCCGCCAACATGGGCGATATCAATTCCGAACTTTCCAAGCGTCGCGGCCGTATGCTGGGCATGAACCCTGCCGAGGACGGCCTGCAGGAGATCGAGGCGGAAGTCCCCATGAGCGAGATGTTCGATTTCCCCACCGCGCTTCGCTCCATCACCCAGGGCCGCGGCTCTTTCACTCTCACCTTTGCCCGCTACGAGCAGCTGCCTAAGGAAAAAGAGGCAGAGGTCATCGCGGATGCCAAGAGCATGATGGACGAGGAATAATTCGTATTATAAACCAATGCCATAGGCGGCGGGCGGTACCCTTTCCGGTACCGCCCGCCGCCCTTTTGCCTGCGGCGGTCAGTGCAGGGCCGCTCGGGTACAAATTCCGCAGCGCCATCTCTATTTTACTGTCCGCCTGCATACAGTGGGGATAGAGAGGAGTGGGAATATGGGATATCATTCGGTTCGCCTGCGCCGCAGCAGCGTGCTGGGCTTTGCGCTGCTGCTGGTGGCGGCAGTGGTAGGGGCTGTGGTGCTTACCGGTCAGCAGCAGCTGGCATTACCGGCCTGGAGCCTGTTCAACAAGGGTATTCCCGGCGGGGAAGAACAGCAAAGGATCGAATTTTTGCAAAAGAACGGCTGGGAAGCGGAATTGCCCGCCGTCGCTACCGAGGAGATCACCATCCCGGCCGAATGGGATGAGACCTACGAACAGTATGCGGCGCTGCAGCAGGCCCAGGGCTTTAACCTGGATAAACTGCGGGGCAAAACCGCGACGGAATACACCTACCACATCACCAATTATCCCGAAAAGGATAATGTGGTAGCGCACATTCTGGTATATAAGGATAAGATCGTGGCGGCGGACCTTTCCGATATGGAGCAGGGCGGCTTCTGCGATGCCGTGATTGCCGGCTGAAAACAAGTGGTTGAACCCGTACCCCTTTTCCTGCTACAATAAGGGGCAGGAAAGGGGGCGGATGCCATGGAACGGCTGGACAAGCTGCTGGCATCGCAGGGGATGCTCTCCCGCCGGGAGGTGCGGGAACTTATCGCCGCGGGCCGGGTGACGGTGGAAGGCGGCGTGGAAAAGCGCCCGGAGCGCAAGGTCAGCGGGCAGGAAACGATTGCTGTGGACGGGCTGCCGGTCACGGTGCAGAAAACGCTGACCCTGATGCTGCATAAGCCCCGGGGCTACGTTTCCGCCGCGCGGGATGCCCGGGATAAAACGGTGCTGGAGCTGGTGCCGCCGCAGTACCGGCGCAAGGGGCTGTTCCCGGCAGGCCGGCTGGATAAGGATACGACCGGTCTGATGATCCTGACCGACGACGGGGCGCTGGCGCACGAGATTCTCGCGCCGAAAAGGCACGTCCCCAAGCGGTACCGGGTCACGGTGGATCTTCCGCTGACCGAAGAAATGGTGACCCGCTTTGCCGAGGGCATCGCGCTGAAGGACGGAATGTGCCGGCCGGCCCGGCTCGAGATCCTTTCGGAGCACACCGGTATCGTCACGCTGCAGGAGGGCCGGTACCACCAGATCAAGCGGATGTTTGGCTGCTGCGGCGTGGCGGTCACGGCGCTGCACCGCCTTTCCATGGGGGCGCTGGCGCTGGATGAGGCGCTGGCGCCGGGGGAATGCCGTCCCATCACCGCCGAGGAACAGGCCCTGCTGCGGCAGCAGCGGGTTCCGGAATAAAACGCGGCGGCGGGCAGCTTTTTCCCACAGCGGAAAGGGCTGCCGCATTTTTTGGCAAGTTTCACCAAGGATGCCGCAATCCTCAAAGAATCATCACCGGGGGGACACGGAAAATTCATATTTTTATGGTAAATTGGATATACGGTATGGGATTTGCCGGAAGCTCCTTTGTGCAAAATGATGGAAATGTTTTCCCCCATTTTGCGCCAAAAACCGCCGGGGTCCCCTACATCTTGGGTCTGGAGTGCTCGAATTGACAAGAAACTACCCCACGAAATGATGATATTCACCAAAGAAATTGCAGGACATTCCAAGGAAAAGCCAAAAAACTGTTGCATTTGCACAAAATATTAGGTAAAATAAAAGTGTTCATTCATCACAGCCTATGTGTGACAGTGATTATTTAAAAGTAGAGGGGTAGTTTTATGTCAAACCGATTGTTCCAGGGACTGGTCTATCAGATGCGGGACACCATTGACCGTATGATCGGCGTGATCGACGAAAGCGCCACCATCATTGCCTGCAGCGACCTGACCAAGATCGGCGAGCCGAACGACTTTTTGGCGGTCGACCTTGGGGAAAACAGCGAACTGTTTGTGCGCGATGGCATCACCTACAAACCCTTTGGCTCCAAGATGAAATCTGAATACGCGGTGTTCGTTTCCGGCGCCGATGATCTGGCCGCCAAGATGTGCGGGGTGCTCAGCATCTCTCTCTCCAGCATCAAGCAGTACTACGATGAAAAATATGACCGCGGCAATTTTATCAAGAATATTATTCTGGATAATATTCTGCCCGGCGATATTTTTGCCAAGGCGCGGGAGCTGCACTTCTCCTCCGATGTCAGCCGTGCGGTACTGCTGGTACGGGTACAGGCCAACAGCAGCGTTTCCGCCTTTGATGTTGTGCAGAATCTCTTCCCCGACAAACAGAAGGATTTTGTGTTCAATATCAGCGAAACGGATATCGTGCTGGTCAAGGAAGTCAAAGCCGGCGTGGACGGCAAGGACCTGGAAAAGCTGGCCCGTTCCATCGTGGATACGCTGGGCGGAGAGTTTTACACCAAGGCGCAGGTCGGCATCGGCAGCGTGATCACCGGCATCAAGGATCTGGCCCGCTCCTTCAGGGAAGCGCAGGCCGCGCTGGAAGTCGGCAAGGTATTTGATACCGAGCGCCTGATCGTCAGCTACGATAATCTGGGTATCGCCCGTATTATCTACCAGCTGCCCACTACCCTGTGCGAGCAGTATCTGCGGGAAGTGTTCAAAAAAGGCTCTATCGAAAGCCTGGACCACGAAACGCTGTTTACCATCCAGAAGTTTTTCGAAAACAACCTGAACGTATCCGAAACCAGCCGCAAGCTGTTTGTCCACCGCAATACGCTGGTGTACCGTCTGGAAAAGATCAAAAAGCTGACCGGCCTGGATTTGCGGGAGTTCGACCACGCCATTATCTTCAAAGTGGCGCTGATGGTAAAGAAGTATCTGACCGCTAACCCCGTAAAGTACTGATCGCGACATCTGGAGGATTCGACCCAATATCCTATAATGCGAGGTGGTGAATCCCTTGATCGATCTGCAAGGAGTTACCAAAACCTATCCCAGCGGCGTCTGTGCGCTGGATGGGATAGACCTACATATTGAAAAAGGCGAATTCGTCTTTGTGGTAGGGCATTCCGGTGCCGGCAAAAGCACCCTTATCAAGATGCTGCTGCGGGAGGAAGTTCCCAACGCGGGGGAGGTGACGGTCAACGGCCGGGACCTGATCCGCATGAAGCAGCGGGAGATCCCCTATTTCCGGCGGACCATCGGTGTGGTGTTCCAGGATTTCAGACTGATCCCCACCATGACGGTCTTTGATAACGTGGCGTTTGCCCTGCAGGTCACCGGCGTGCCCAGGCGGTTCATCCGCCGGCGGGTGCCGTATATCCTTAACCTGCTGGGGCTGGATGAGAAATACAAGCACTACCCTCCGGAGCTTTCCGGCGGCGAGCAGCAGCGTGTAGCGCTGGCCCGCGCCCTGGTAAACAACCCGGACCTGCTCATCGCGGATGAGCCGACCGGCAATATCGACCCGGAACTTTCCTACGAGATCGTCGAGCTGCTCGACGAGATCAACAAGACCGGCACCACCATCCTGATGGTGACCCACGAGCACGAGCTGGTCAACCGGTTCCACCACCGCACCGTCGCGCTGGAAAAAGGGCGCATCATCCGGGATTCGGGAGGTGTCGGCCGTGTTTAAAAATTCCTTTGGCTATCTGGTCCGGGAGGGCCTGCGCAATATCCGTGCCAACCGGCAGATGTCGGTGGCTTCCATCGGCGTGCTGATCGCCTGCATGGTGCTGATCGGCGGCGCGCTGATGCTTTCCTTGAATATCAATTCCCTGATGGGGTATGTCGAAAGCTTTAACGAGGTGGTGGTCTGGGTCGAAGACGATCTGGGCAGCGTCGGCACCGATATGCTGCGGGATACCATTCAGGATATGCCCAATATCGCCTCCTGGCAGTATGTCAGCAAGGAGGACGCCCTGAACGAGCTGAGCGAAACGCTGGGCAGCCAGAGCTTCCTGGAGGGTTTTGAGCAGTACGCGGAAGAAAACCCGCTGCCGGCCTCCTTCCGCCTGAAGGTGGACAGCCTGGAAAACCTGCCGGCGACGGTCGCGGCGCTGGGGGAACTTCCCGGCGTGGAAAGCGTGGAATCCTCCAATGAGGTAGCCACTACGCTGATGGGCATCAAAACGGCCATTCATGTAGCGGGCCTTGTGATCGCGTCTATTCTTATGGTGGTCTCGGTCATCATCATTGCCAATACCGTCCGCGTCACCATCTTCAACCGCCGCCGGGAGATCAGCATCATGAAGTATGTGGGCGCCACCAATGCCTTTATCCGCTTCCCCTTTATGGTGGAAAGCACGGTGATCGGCCTCATTTCCGCGGTAGCGGCGTTTGGCCTGCTGTGGCTCGGCACCCACTTTATGTATCGGTGGGTGGGGCAGTCGGCCAGCGGCTGGCTGCAGCTTGCCTATCAAAGCCTGATCCCCTTTGCCTCCATCGCACCGCAGATGCTGCTGGGCTTTGTGGTAGCCGGCGTGCTGTTCGGTGTGGTAGGCAGCTTTATCTTCGTCGGGAAATACCTTCGGGTATAAACGATATTTTCCCTATTCAACAGCCTGAAGTTTGACAGAAGAAAAATGCAAACGGAAAGGACAAGCAAACCATGAACAGCAAAATGACAAAGCGTTGGCTTTCGGTACTGGTATGCTGCGCGGTGCTGATAGTATCCGCCCCCATTACCAGCTATGCCGACAGCACGCTGGATCACCTGAACGACCAGTACGAGCAGCTGGAAAACCAGCAGCAGGCCATCAAGGATAAGCTTTCCGCCACCAAGACCGAAAAGGAAAAGCAGGAAGCCATCCGCAGCAGCCTCACCAGCCAGATCACCACCACCCAGCAGCAGATCACCCTGCTGGATAACAAGATCAACTATCTGCAGAACGATATTGCCGAAAAGGAGCAGAAGATCGAGGAACTGAGCGCCGAGGTGCTGGAACAGCAGGATCTTTTTATGAAGCGCATCCGCTCCATCTACAAGAGCAGCGTCGGCACCAGCATGCTGGGGATGGTCTTCGGGGTGGATTCATTGGGCAGCTATCTCAGCTACGGTAAATACCTCAGCCGCATTTCGGAGCATGACAGCACCCTGCTGCAGACGCTGGCGGATAATATTGCCGAACTCAGGGAACTGCAGCAGCAGATGCAGGTCGAAAAGGAGGACCTGGCGGATACCAAGGTCACAGCCGAAAGCAAGAAGGCCAGCCTGACCAGTCAGAAGACCGAAGTGGAAAGCACGCTGCAGGATATCAAAAAGATGGAGCAGGAGTATCTGGCGGACCAGGCGGCCATCCAGAAGGAGATGCAGCAGATCCAGGCGGATATCGACGCCATCTACGCGGCGGCGGCCGGCAGCGGCAGCCAGGTGGATTACAGTACCACCGGGTTTATCTATCCCATCAAGGGCTATACTTACATCAGCAGCTACTACGGCTGGCGGTTTAATAATACCGATTACCATACCGGGGTCGATTTCCCCGCCCCTGCCAATACGCCTATTCGGGCTTCGGCCTCCGGCACCGTGATCTATGTGCGGACCGGCGCCGGCTACGGGCGCAACTGGGGCTACGGCAACTACCTTATTGTGGATCACGGCGGTGGTTTTTCCACCTTGTACGCCCACTGCACCTCCATTCCCGTCAGTGTGGGGGATACCGTCACCAAGGGGCAGACCATCGCCTATGTGGGGACCACCGGCTGGTCCACCGGCTATCATCTGCATTTTGAGATCCGCCGCAACGGCGCCCACACCAATCCGCTCAACTATCTGTAAGTTGTAAATAAGCGATACGACAGGAGCAGCACACAGCATGAACAAGAAGATTTCGCTCGGCGCGGCCATCGCCTACATGGCCATTGTGGCGGCTGTCGCCTTTTCCCTTACGATGATCTATTCCATGAACCTCTTTAATGTCAAAATGACCGGCATTACCGAGCGGGAAAAGATGTACAGCTCGCTGCATGAGGTCGACCTCTACGTTAGGGAAAACTACTACGGCGCCATTGATGAAGCGGCGCTGCAGGAGGCGATCGCCCGCGGCTATATCGACGGCCTGGAGGATGCCAATGCGCGCTATTTTACCGCGGAGGAGTATGAGGCCTACACCCAGTCCACCGGCGGAAAATACATCGGCGTGGGCCTGGTTACCGAACCGGATGCCTCCGGCTATCTGCTGGTGCGGGAGGTCTATCCCGATTCCCCCGCACAGATGGCGGGCATCAAGGCCGGCGCGCTGATTACCGGCGTGGACGGCACCCGTGCCACCAGCGCCAATTACGAAAGACTCTCGGCAAAGCTGCGAGGGGAAGCGGGCGCCAAGGTCTCGCTGACCATCCAGCAGGACAGTCAGGAGAACAATTACGAGCTGACGCTGCGTGTTATTGATGTTCCCACCGTAAAAAGCGCCGCGGTCAATGATGAGATTGCCTATATCAGCTTTACCGAATTCAGCGGGACCACCGCCGACCAGTTTACCGCCCTGCTCAACAACCTGAAAGCGCAGAACGTAAAGGGCGCGGTACTGGATCTGCGCGGGATTTCCAGCAACGAGCTGTCCTATGCGGTCAAGATGCTGGATACGCTGCTGCCTTACGGTACCATAGCCTATTCCCGCGATAAGCAGGGCAACCTGACCGCCGTAGCGGAATCGGACGCCAACGCGGTCGATCTGCCGCTGGTGGTGCTGGCCGATGAGACCACCAAAGGCACGGCCGAGCTGTTCGTTATGGCTCTGCAGGATTTCGGCCGGGTCAAGGTGGTTGGCAGCAAAACCGCCGGGGATGGAAATATCTGCGAGATCTTCAAGCTGACGGGCGGCGCCGCCATTCAGGTCACGACGGCACAGTATGCCGGTCCCAAGCAGAACACCTTCGGCGAAACCGGCGTTGCGCCCGACTACGAGGTGGAGCTGAACGCCGAGGAAGGCAGCCGGGCCGGTATCCTGGGCAATGCGGATCTGGACGCCCCCTACAAAAAGGCGCTGGAGGTCCTTGCCGCCGCGATCAAATAATCGCATCACACAAAAATATCCGCCGGCCCCCTCTGCGGGGCCGGTGCTATTTTCTGCCCTCTGCGCATAGGAATGGGACAGGTGGACAAGGGGGTGGAAAAACCATGTTTATCACATTGGCGGTGGAGGATACCCGGGAGCCGCTGCGGTTGCGCGTCGAACGCCGCCTTAAGGGAGAAACGCTGGAGTGGCAGGAAAAAACCTGCTGCGGCAACCGCTACCGGCACGTGGTATGGCACGGCCCGGCGCAGCGGCTGCCCTGGATGAGGCTGTCGATGCTTTGCCCCCGGCCCCGTACGCCGGTGCTGCTGCCGCCGGGGCTGCTGCCGCCGCCGGAGGTACCACTGCGGGACTACCAACCGCAGGATTTTTACGCGCGCCTGACGGTAGCGGCAACGCGGCAGTACCTGCTCTCCCGGCCGCCCTCCGGCAGGGGGCTGGTGGGGCTTATCGACCCGCAGGGCATCGCTCCCTGGGCCTGTGCGGAGCTGGCAGACTGCTGCCGGGGGCTGAAAGTGCTCACACTGCGGCGCAGCCGCTACGCTTTGCAGGAGACCGCTCTTCGGGAGGAACAGGGGCTGCCGCTGCTGTGGGCGGAAACCACCGCCGAGCTGGCGGAATGCACCCTTTGTGTGGCGCCCTATCCCACCGGGGTGCTGACGGT
>SFLS01000017.1 GCA_004554485.1 Oscillospiraceae bacterium
AAGCTGGGACACCATGACAGCAAACAGGAGGATCCCCACCAGGATCAGGACCGCCTTGGCCAGCAGCGCCCCGCGCGCAAACCGGGTCAGGTGGTTGTTCCCCCCTACACCGCATGCCCATACGATCATAAAGATCAGTCCGACCAGCGGCACCGAGGCCAGCAGGATCAGCCCCATGTAGCTCCACATTGAAAGGGGCGCGCCGGGTGTTTTTTCCGCCGTCCGCCGGCTGCCGCCATGCGCGCTGCAGTCGGTGCAGTGCGGGCAGCGCTGCCCGGGGGCCAGCGGCCTGCCGCAGCCGGGGCAGACGTTCTGGTTCATGGGCTTGCCGCATTCCGGGCAAAGCGCGGCGCGGTCGTCATATACAGCGCTGTTGCAGTTGGGACAAAATCTCATATCGGTACCTCCTCAGCCTCTGCAGAGCCCCGGTCCGCCCGCAGGGCGACCCATCCTGCGGATGGGTCCCGCGCTTCGCGCGGCGCCCGCCTGCGGCGGGCGGCCCTGCGGGCCGCCCCGGGGATCTGCCGTTTTCGCCTTTATTCTACCACAGTTTCGGGCCAAGATAAAGCCCCTAAATGCGGCAGGGCCTCCCCCGAAAGACGGGGGAGGCCCTGCCGCATTATGAAAAGGAGTATAGAGAGGTTATCCGCGTTCAGGAGCGTGCCGAATCCGGCACATACTCGGTCAGCAGCAGCGAATGGGAATATTCCCGTCCGTTTCGCTCCACCGTGACCGCTACCCGGTCGCCTACCGCGCAGCCGGCCAGTGCCTCTTTCAGCTCGTCGGTGGTGGAAACCGTTTCCCCGCCGAAAGTCAGGATACAGTCCCCGGCCTGCAGACCGCCCAGGTCGGCAATGGAGCCGGATTCCACGCTCTGGATATACACGCCGGTGCGCTCCAGCCCATAGTAGGCGGCGGTGCGTTCGTCGGTGATATCCAGCAGCTTGACCCCCAGGACGATCTGCCCCGTCACATAGCCCTTGGAGATCAGGTCGTCGATGATGGTGCGGACGCTGTTGATGGGGATGGCAAAACCGATATTATCCACCGCGTTGCCGCTGGAATCGCTGCTGGACTTGGCGTTGACGATACCGACCAGCTCGCCGCTGGCGTTAAACAGCCCGCCGCCGGAGTTCCCGGGGTTGACGGCCGCACTGGTCTGCAGCAGGGTCATGGTGTTGCCGTCAATGGTCACCTCGCGCTCCAATGCGCTGATGATGCCGTCGGTGACGGTGCCGGAAAGGGTGCCCAGAGGGTTGCCGATGGCCAGCACTGCGTCGCCTACCGCCAGCTTACTGCTGTCGCCCAGCACGGCGGGGGTCAGGTCCTTGGCGTCCACCTTCAGCACCGCAATATCGTTGGCAGCGTCGGAGCCGACCAGCGTGGCGGCGTACTCGGCGCCGTCATTCAGCGTCACGGTGATCTGCCGCGCGCCGCTGATCACATGGTAGTTGGTCACGATATAGCCGTCGGTGGAAAGCACCACGCCGGAACCGGCGCCCTGGGTGACATACTGCCGGAAGAAATAGCTGGTCGCAATGCTTTCGGTGGTGATGGCCACCACACTGTCCTCCACCCGCTGCACAATGTCGGAATAGCTGTAACCGACCGTGGAAGCATCGGGGGCGGGCGTTTCCACCGCCTGATACAGGACCGTGGAGGAGCCGGTCAGCCCCAGCTTATCGGCCAGCACCGCGCCGCCGGCCCCGCCGATCAGCGAAAGCACCAGGCAGCCGGCCAGCAGCAGGGCGGTCCCCCTCCTCGGGCCTGAGGATTTTTTGTTTGCGTCCGGGGGAGGATTCCCCGAAGCAGCCGCCTGTTGCGCCTGCCCGGACGCGGCATCCTGATGGATGCTGTTATGGTGATAACGGTACTCCCCGTCGGGGAGACTGGTATTGTCAGTGGTAAAATGACGGTCGTTAAAATCGTTGGGTTCGTAAGACATAACAAACCTTCCTTTCCGCGGGGCTGGGATACTTCCCCCGCTTTCTGACCCCAGTATACCGCTAAAATGTGAATAATGCTTGACCGGGTTTTTTCATTTTGGTAAAAAAGGCGTGAAAAAACTGTTGGTTTTGGGTGATTAAAAATGGAAAAGCCAAAAGTCTGTGTGAAATCCGCCCTTTTGCCGCAAAAAGCCGCCAATCACTTGCAAACCCGGCAAAAACCCGTATAATAGTAAGGTAACCCCACGATAAATTTCCACGAAAGGGAGAGGATAAAAATACTATGGCCGATCAAAAGAAAATGGTAGCGGAGATCACCTCCATGGAGGATGATTTTGCGCAGTGGTATACCGATGTGGTCAAAAAGGCGGAGCTGGTGGATTACGGCAGCGTACGCGGCTGCATGATCATCCGTCCCTACGGCTACGCCATCTGGGAGAACATCCAGCATATCCTGGACGGGATGTTCAAGGCCACCGGGCACCAGAACGTCTATATGCCCATGCTCATTCCGGAAAGCCTGCTGCAGAAGGAAAAGGACCACGTCGAGGGCTTCGCTCCCGAGGTGGCCTGGGTCACCATGGGCGGCAGCGAGCAGCTGGAGGAACGCCTGTGTGTCCGCCCCACCAGTGAAACGCTGTTCTGTGAGCATTACGCCCACATCATCCACAGCTACCGCGATCTGCCCAAGCTGTATAACCAGTGGTGCAGTGTCATGCGCTGGGAAAAGACCACCCGCCCCTTCCTGCGCAGCGCCGAGTTTTTGTGGCAGGAGGGCCACACCATGCACGAAACGGCCGAAGAGGCCCGGGCTGAAACGGTGCAGATGCTGAACATCTATGCCGAATTCTGTGAAAAATACCTGGCGATCCCCGTC
Source organism: Oscillospiraceae bacterium (assembly GCA_004554485.1). GTDB lineage: Bacteria > Bacillota > Clostridia > Oscillospirales > Ruminococcaceae > Angelakisella. Next base: position 2,824 of record SFLS01000017.1, read on the forward strand.
GTCAAGGGCGTCAAGACCGATAAGGAAAAGTTTGCCGGCGCCGAGGAGACCTATACCATCGAAGCGATGATGCACGACGGTAAAAGCCTGCAGAGTGGCACCTCCCATTACTTCGGGGATGGCTTTGCCCGCGCCTTCGATATTCAGTTCACCGGCCGCAATAACACCCTGCAGTACCCGCACCAGACCAGCTGGGGAATGTCCACCCGCATCATCGGCGCCATCATCATGACCCACGGCGACGATAACGGCCTGGTGCTGCCCCCCGCGGTAGCGCCCGTCCAGGTGATGGTGGTCCCCATCGCCCAGCACAAGCCGGGCGTCGAGGAAGCCGCCGTGGCGCTCTGCGACCGTCTCAAAAAGAGCTTCCGTGCCGATATCGACCTTTCCGAAAACAGCCCCGGCTGGAAGTTCGCCCAGTATGAGATGAAGGGCGTGCCGCTACGGGTCGAGCTCGGCCCCAAGGATATCGAAGCCGGCCAGTGCGTGCTGGTGCGCCGCGATAACCGCGAAAAGACCTTTGTCAAGCTGGAGGACATGGAAAGCGAAGTGGCCCGTCTGCTGGACGAGATCCACGACAGCCTGTACCAAAAGGCGCTGGCCAACCGCGAGGCCAACACCCATGTGGCCCACGATATGGCGGAGATGCACGCGGTCGCCGACGGCGGCAACGGCTTCTACAAAACCATGTGGTGCGGCAGCCTGGAGTGTGAGCTGAAAATGAAGGAAGAGATCGGCGTGACCAGCCGCTGCATGCCGCTGGAGCAGGAGCATCTCGGCGATACCTGCGTCTGCTGCGGCCGCCCCGCCCACCGCATGATCATCTGGGGCAAGGCGTATTGATTTATTGATCTTGGGTTCTGCCGGCCGCCGGCAATCCGCCCCGCAGGGCACCGCTCCTCCGGAGCGGTGTGACGGGCTTTTGCCCGTCCCGGCGGCTTCGCCGCCGCCCCTGCGGAGCGGTCCGGTGTCCCCCGGCGTCCCGGTTCTTCAGATACAAGGAGGTCTGTTATTATGGGCTGTACCCACGATTGCGGCTCCTGCAGCCACGATTGCAGCAGCGAGCAGGATTTTTCCAAAAAGCTCAATGAGATGAGCAAGGTTAAAAAGGTTATCGGCGTCGTCAGCGGCAAGGGCGGCGTCGGTAAATCGCTGGTCACCAGCCTGCTGGCGGTCAGTATGCAGCGGCTGGGCTATTCCGCCGCCATACTGGATGCGGATATCACCGGCCCCAGCATTCCCCGCGGCGGTCAGCCGCTTCGGCACCCAGATCATGTCCATCAACCTGCTGCTGCCGGAGGAAAGCGATCCGGTGGTGTGGCGCGGCCCGGTCATTGCCGGGGCGGTGGGCCAGTTCTGGACCGACGTGTACTGGAAGGACGTGGACTTCATGTTCGTCGATATGCCTCCCGGCACCGGCGATGTCCCGCTGACCGTGTTTCAGTCGCTGCCGGTGGATGGGATCATCGTCGTCACCACGCCGCAGCAGCTGGTGGGCATGATCGTCGAAAAGGCGGTCAAAATGGCCGAAATGATGCAGATCCCGGTGCTGGGGCTGGTGGAAAACATGAGCACCTACACCTGTCCGGACTGCGGCAGGCAGCACGCCGTCTTTGGCGAAAGCCATCTTGCCCGCATTGCCGAAGAGCATCATCTTCCGGTACTGGCCCGCCTGCCCATCCAGCCGGCCCTGGCCGCCCAAATGGATAACGGCACCATCGAACTGTTTGAGGGAGACTATATGCAGGCGGCGGCGGACCGGCTTTCCGCCCTGCTGCCCCGCTGAGGAGGAGACCACATGATCCTGACTGTCGATATCGGCAATTCCAACATCTGCTTTGGGGTATTCGAGGGCAAGACCGCCCTGTTTACCGCCCGCGCGAAAACCGACCCCCTGTGCACCGAGACCGAATATGCCATTCTGCTTTCGCAGATCTTCCGCCTGCATGGGGTCGAGCCTTCCCAGGTCACCGGCGCCGCCGTTTCCTCGGTGGTGCCCGCCCTTACCCCGGTGTTCCGGCAAGCCATCTGCTCCCTGGGGGAGATCCCCACCGTCGTGGTGGGGCCCGGCGTCAAAACGGGGCTGAATATCCGCATCGATGAACCGGCCTCCCTGGGGGCTGATTTGGCCTGCACGGCGGTGGGCGCAGCGGAAAAGTATCCGCTGCCCGCCATCATCGTCGATCTTGGCACCGCCACCAAGCTCACCGTGGTGACGGGGGACCGCAGTTTTATCGGCGGCTCCATTCTTCCCGGCGTCATGATCTCGCTGGGGGCGCTGTCCGGTTCGGCCTCGCTGCTGCCCTCTATTGGATTGGGTGCCGGCAAGGTCAAAACCATCGGCAGCAACACGGTGGACTGTATGCTCTCCGGCGCCGTTCTCGGTACCGCCAGCATGCTCGACGGCCTGATCGAGCGCTACCGCGAGGAGCTGGGCGAGGTCCCCACCGTGGTGGCCTGCGGCGGCCTGTCCTCCGCCATCATTCCCTATTGCAAAACCAAGATAATCCTGGATCGGGACCTGCTGCTGGATGGCCTGCTGGCCATCTACCGCCGCAATGTCCCGCCCCGTCAGCAATAAGCCGAAAAAGATAGAGGAGCCTCCTGCGGCAGTCAACCGGGGAGGCCCCTTTTATTCTCCGGGCAAAAGCCTCTTGCATTCCCCCTGCCAACCTGTTATGATAGGGGGCGGAAGGCGACCCCTTCCTAAAAATTTGCGCTGTATCCCATCCGCCGGGCAGCCGGAGGGAGCAGAGTCATCACCGGGGGCGGTATCCGCAGCGGAACGGCACCCCATCCCCAAAAGGCTCTGTTTCTGTCGCACTGCGGGCAGGGGAATGGCAGCAAGGAGGCTTTATTGCTATGTCAAAAATGAATCACAGCTCCATCCGCACCCTTACTACCCTCGCGATCCTCATCGCCGTGATACTGGTGATGAGCTTCACCCCCCTCGGCTACATCAAGACTCTCGGCCTGGAGATCACGCTGCTGCATATCCCGGTCATCGTGGGCGCGGCCCTTACCGGCCCGGTGGGCGGCATGGTGCTTGGCGCCGTGTTCGGGCTCACCAGCTTCTTTCAATGCTTCGGCATGAGCTGGTTTGGCACCACGCTGTTCAGCATCAGTCCGGTCGCCACCTTTGTGGTCTGTGTTGTCCCCCGTGTATTGCTGGGCCTTATCGCCGCGCTGCTCTACCGTGCGTTTGAAAAGCTTGCCGGCAAGTGGGGCGGCGCCCTCACCGGCGCCATCACCACGGTGTGCCATACCGTTCTGTTTATGGGGCTTCTTGCGCTGTTCTTTTACCGCACCGGCTTTATCCAGGGTATTGCGGAAAGCCTCGGCACCGCCAATGTATTTGCGTTTATCCTGGCGTTTGTCGGGCTGCAGGGCCTGTTGGAGATCGTGCTGGCCGCCATCGTCGCCGGTGCGCTGCTGCCCGTGCTGAAAAAGGTGCGCCGCGCCTGAGCGTCCCGTTCCCGCAAAATAATCAAGGCACCCCCGCTTGGGGGTGCCTTTTTGCAGTCTCTGCAGGCCGCAGCTCCGGCCGCAGGCCCGATGCTTCCGCATCGGCGCGCCCCTGCGGGGCGCGCGCCCGGGCTTCGCCCGGGCGGCCTGCGGCCTTGCGCCGTATTGCTCAGTCCAGCGGATGCTCCAGCGCCATCAGCGCGCCCTTCACATCCTCCCCGCCGGGATAGTGGTACTCGTCATGCTCGGCTTCGGGGTCGCCCACCCGGTGGGTGGGAATAAAAATCGGAATGGGGCAGTCATCCACCGCCTTCATCACGCGGGCACGGTTCTCCTCGGTGTCGTGCAGCGAAAGTGCCGCCAGCAGCGTTTCGGTGGTAAAATGCTCGCCGTAGGGGATGCGGTTCACCGTCTCCCATACCTCCCGATCAAAGTCGCCGCCGCCGGGCGCCAGCGGCAGGGTAAAGATTGCCCGGTGCCCCGTCCAGTATTCCATGATCTGCTGAAAGCCCTTCTGCAGCAGCCGGCTCTCCTCCTCGGGGCAGTCAATCTCCTGCCCGTCGCCGTAGATCAGCCGGCACAGGGCGTGGTCGTCGTTTTCCACCAGGGTGATCCACCCCGGGCCCAGTTCCTTGGTATACTTATTCATGCCGTCCCCTCCATAATACTAATTGTATTTTTACTTGCAATATTTACGGAACGTTTCCAGATACCGGTCGCCGAAGGAAACCAGCGTCACCTCATCCAGCGGCAGCACCAGCGGATCGGCCAGCCAGTTGCCCAGAGCATCCACCCGCTTCATGGTTAGGTAGCGCCCATCCACCTTCTGCAGCCGTCCCAAAAAGTACAGCGATTCCTCCGGGTTGCCCTCGCACTCCACGGCAGCCCAGCCGTCGTACCGTGCCAGGATGCCCTCCAGCAGCGTCTGCCAGTTCCGGCAGCAAAAGCCCGGCGCCTTTACTGCGTCATATACCTTTTCAGCGGTCAGCACCTTTTTCAAAAACGGCACGTCGTCCATCTGCTCCGCCTCGGTGATGTCTCCGGTGCGCAGGGCGGCGTAACCGTCCAGCGCAAAATTGGTCTGCCGGTGCAGTACCACCAGCTCGTTCTCCACCGCCACCGGGATACCGGCGGTCTCCGGCGCCATCAGGTCGTCGCGGTACAGCACCATCATGTTCTTGTTCTGCAGCGCTTTCTGCAGCAGCTCTCTGTCCTGCATCGTCGTTCCTCCTCAGGGACGGCCGGCTTTGGCCAGTTCCCATTCCTTCAGTTGCTTCAGCTCGTTATAGATGGTTACATAGCTGCGGTGGCGGCTCTCCGGAATCTCCCCCTTGGCCACCGCCTCCCGCACGGCGCAGCCCTGTTCGGTGCGGTGGCTGCAGCCGGTGTAACGGCAGCCGCCGGCATACTGCGCCATCTCCGGGAAGCACGCCGCCAGCTCCGAAGCCGGCATCGGTTCGCTGCGGGCAAACTCCAGCGCCGAAAAGCCCGGGGTATCGCACAGGTATCCTCCGCATCCGTCCCCGAACAGCTCCACGTGGCGGGTGGTATGCCGTCCCCGGCCCAGCTTTTTGCTGATTTCCCCGGTCGCGAGCCGCAGTGCCGGGTACAGGGTGTTCAGCAGGCTGCTTTTGCCGGCGCCGCTGTTGCCGCAAAAGGCGGTGACCCCGCCCCGCAGCAGGCGTGCGGCGTCCTCGGCGCCTTCTCCCGTCCGATTGTTCACCACAGCGGTGGGGTAACCGGCCTTTTGGTAGATTGCCGTCCAGGGGGCGGGGTCGGCCAGGTCGGGCTTGGTAAAGATCAGCGCCACCGGAATATTTTTGCGGGCGGCGATGGCCGTCAGCTGGTCCAGCACCAGCGCGTTGGGGGCGGGGTCGGCCAGCGAGACCACCAGCGCCAGCCGGTCCAGGTTGGCCACCGGCGGGCGCTGCAGGATATTTTTGCGGGGCGCTATGGCGGTGATGCTCCCGCACCCCGGTTCGGTCGGTTCAAAGATACAGCGGTCGCCCACCAGCAGGGTGGTTGCGTCCTTGCGGAAGATCCCTCTCCCGCGGCATTCGGTCCGTGTGCCGTCCTCGCTTTCCACGGTGTAAAAGCCGCCCAGCGAGCGGATGATCAGCCCCTCCATTTATTCACCGAAGAAGCCGGAATTATCGGCGGTCCAGTAGTATTGTCCGGCGTCAAAGTCCACCGAAGCGCTCTTATACACCATCCCGTCGATCAGGACGTCCACCATGCAGGTGCCGGTCCCCTGCAGCGGGATGGAGATCAGGCGGGTGTTCTGCGGCACGATAGTATCGCTGTACACGGTGGTGCCGTTCAGCACGGCGGTCACCGTCACGGTGCCGGGCAGGTCGGGCGGGATGGTCTGCAGGGTAACGGTCGCTTCGCCAACCGCTGCCGATTCATCCACCGTACCGACCACGATGGTCACCTTGCTGCCGATGGGCACCATGCTGGGGGAAGCCGGACTCTGGTTCATTACCAGCCCGTCATACTGGTAGTCGGAAACCTGATAGGTCACCGCTACCTCAAACTGGGCGTCCTTCAGCGTCTGCACGGCAACCTCCTCCGGGTAGCCCAGCACCTCCGGCACCTGTACCCGTTCCTTGTTGCTGCCGGTGCTGACGTATACCACCACCGTACTGCCGGCGGGGGCGCTCTGCCCGGCCTCCGGGGAGGTGCGTACCACGCTGCCCTCCGCTATGGTGTCACTGGCGATCTCGGTCGTGGAATATTTCAGCCCCAGGCTTACCAGCTTGGCGTACACGGCGGTCGCCTCCTGGTTGGTAAAGGTGGGGATGGGGATCATCTGGCCGCCGGCGCTGACCCACACCTGCACGGTGCTGCCCTTCTTTACGCTCTTGCCGGCCGAAGGGCTCTGGCGGTAGATCTGTCCCGCCTCGTATTCGGTGTTAAAGTCCTCGCCCTCCAGCTTTATGCGGATATCGGGATAGGCGTTGCCGGCGGTGGCGGCGGAGTAGTCCACCCCCACCAGGTTGGGCAGGGTGATGTCCTCCACCTTCTGGAAGGGCTGGTAGATCTGGAACATCACAAAGACGAACAGCACCGAGGCCATCACCACGCCGCAGGTCACGGCAAACAGCCGGGAAAGGGGGGTGGTCAGGCGGTCCTTCAGCTTTTTGCGTCTGCCGGCCGGCTTTGGCGTGTCGGCGCCCGTTTTCTTCGGGACCTTGTTCCGCACAAATTCGGCGGCCTTTTTCACGGGGGTGGCGGCGTAGGCCGGGAAGGTCGTTTTGGGGTCGGCCAGCCACCGGCGAAGGTCAGCGATCATCTCGCCGCAGTCGGCGTAGCGGTCGTCGGGGTTTTTGGCCATGGCGTGCAGGGTGATCTGCTCCAGGCCCACCGGCACATTGGGGTTCAGGCTGCGCAGCGCCTTGGGGTTCTGCTCCACCTGCTGCAGCGCCACGCTGACGGGGGATTCCCCGTCAAAGGGCAGCCGCCCGCACAGCATCTCAAACAGGATCACGCCCACCGAATAGATATCGGTGCGCTGGTCCACGGCGCCGCCCAGCGCCTGCTCGGGACTGATATAATGCACCGAACCGATGGCGTTGCCGTCGATGGTATGGCTCTGGCTCATGGCAAACCGCGCGATGCCGAAATCCATCACCTTGACCTCGCCCTTTTCGGTCACCATGATGTTCTGCGGCTTGACGTCCCGGTGGACGATGCCGTTCTCATGGGCGCACTGCAGCGCGGTCAGCACCAGACCGGCAATATTGGCGGCGGTACGGCCGGGAAGGGGCTTTTTCCGGTCAATGTATTCCTTGAGGGTAATGCCGCTGACGTATTCCATCACCAGATAGGGGTTGGGCGCGTCCAGCACCACATCGTAGATCTTGACGATATTGGGGTGGGAAAGGGCGTTGATGGCCCGGCTCTCGTTGCGGAAGCGCCGCAGGTATTCCTCGTCGGCGGCGTACTCATCCCGCAGCATCTTTACCGCTACCGTCTGCAGCGCCTCGGCGTCAAAGGCCCGGTAGACGTTGCACATACCGCCTACGCCCACCAGCTCCTCAATCAGGTAGCGGTCTGCCAGCTTGGTTCCCAGTATATTTTCCATGCAATTCGTTCTCCTCTCAGCGGTTGTGGATCAGGACGGCGGTGATGTTATCGGGTCCGCCGGCGGCGTTGGCTTTTGTCACCAGGCTGTGGATATCCTCTCCGGCCAGTACCTGCCGCAGCGCGGCGGTCAGCTCCTCGCCGGGCAGGGCGTTGTACAGCCCGTCGGAGCACAGCAGCAGGGCGTCTCCGGAGGCAAGGTCTACGGTGTAATAGTCGGCGTTCACCGTCGGCTCTACCCCCACCGCCCGGGTGATGGCGTGGCGGTCCGGGTGGGTCGCGGCTTCCTCGGGGGTCAGCAGCCCCAGGCGGATCATCGCCGAAACGGCGGTGTGGTCCTCGGTCACCTGGGTCAGGCGGTCCTCCCGCAGCAGGTAGCAGCGGCTGTCGCCGATGTTGGCCACCAGCGCCGTCCCGTCGCAGATGACGGCCGCGCACAGCGTGGTGCCCATGCCGCACAGCGCCCCGCCGGCCTGTTCGCTGCGGGTGTAAACGGCCCGGTTGGCGTTGGCCACAGCGGATTCCAGCAGCAGGTGGACGCTGCGCTCCTCCATATGGGGCCGCAGGCTGCTTTCCACCATCCGCCGGACCTCCTCGGCGGCGATACCGGCCGCGATGCCGCCGCCGGCGGCGCCGCCCATGCCGTCGCAGACCACGGCGTAGCCGCTGCTGCGGTCAAATACCTCCCCGGCAAAGCGGTCCTCGTTGGCCTCCCGCACCATTCCCCGGTCGGTGGCTCCGTTGATCTGCAGCATTGGGTGAGATCCCTCCTTGGCGCATTTGTTTTCTGTCAGTTGGGCGCGGGGCAGCCGTTTTCGGCTTCGGCGCGGCGCAGCTGCCCGCAGGCCGCCGCGATATCGCTGCCCAGCTCCCGCCGCACCGTCGCGTTCTGTCCCAGGGCGTTCAGCCGGTCGGCAAAGCGCCGGACGGCGCTTCGGTCGGGGCGGCGGGTGCCGCGCTCCGCCACCGGGTTCACCGGGATCAGATTGATGTGGCAGTTCTGTCCCGCCAGCAGAGAGGCCAGGGCCTCGGCATGGGCGGGGGTATCGTTCACACCGGCGATCAGCGCGTATTCGTAGCTGATACGCCGGCCGGTTTTGGCAAAGTAGTTTTTGCAGCTTTTCATCAGCCGGGCGATATTATACTTCCGGTTGACCGGCATGATGCCGCTGCGGGTCTCATCGTCGGCGGCGTGCAGCGAAATGGAAAGGGTCAGCCCCAGCCCCAGCTCCGCCAGCTCGTCGATGCGGTCGCACAGTCCGCAGGTGGAAAGGGAAACGTGCCGCAGGCTCAGGCCCCGCCCCTCAGGGGAGGAGAGAATGGTGAGGAAATCCAGCACGTTGCGGTAGTTGTCCAGCGGCTCGCCGATGCCCATCAGCACCAGCGAGGCGATCGGCTCTCCGGCCTGCCGCTCGGCTTCGTACACCTCCCCCAGCATCTCGGCGGGGGTCAGGTTGCGCACCAGCCCGCCCAGCGTCGAAGCGCAGAATTTGCACCCCATCCGGCAGCCCACCTGGGTGGAGATGCACAGGCTCAGCCCGTGCTCGTAGCGCATCAGCACCGTCTCCACGCAGTGGCGGTCGGGCAGCTCCAGCAGCAGTTTTACCGTCCCGTCCAGCCGGCTTTCCAGCCGCCGCCGGGTGGTCACCGCCGTCAAAAAGGCGGTCTGCTCCAGCCGGGCGCGCAGCGCCGCGGAAAGGTCGGTCATCTCCGCAAAGGAGCCGGCGCGTTTTTGGTGGAGCCACCGGTAGAGCTGCCCGGCGCGGAATTTCGGCTCGCCCAGCTCGCCGGTGACCCATTCGGTCAGCCGCGGCAGCGTCATCGAGGCGATATCGGCCTTTTCCATGTTCCGGCTCCTTTCTGTGGGGAATGGATCTGTTTTATGCCCGCCGCTCCATTGCGGCGTAGAAGAACCCGTCGCCGCCCGCCGGCGCGGGGAAGCAGGTGACCGGTTCGGCGCAGAGCGCGAAGTCAGGGCGCCGCGCCAGAAAGGCGTTGACCACCCCTTCGTTTTCGGCGGGGTTCAGGGTACAGGTGGAATACACCAGCCGGCCGCCGGGGGCCAGGTAGCCCGCCGAAGCGGTCAGAATCGCCAGCTGAAGCTCCGGCAGGCCCGATGCTGCGGCCACCGGCTTATAGCGGATCTCCGGCTTGCGCCGGATGACCCCGTAGCCGGAGCAGACCACGTCGCACAGGACGCGGTCATAGACCCCCAGGGCAGGCTCAAACTGCGCGGCGTCGTTCTGCCGGGTGGCGATGCAGCCAAGCCCCAGCCGTTCGGCACCCTGCTCCACCAGCCGCAGCCGGCTGGCGGAAAGGTCCATCGCCAGCAGGCTGCCGCGGTTTTGCATCTCCTCGGCCAGCGTAAAGCTCTTGCCGCCCGGGGCGGCGCAGACATCCAGCACCCGCTGCCCGGGCTGTACCGCCAGGGCGGCGGCGCATCGCTGGCTGGAAAGATCCTGCACATGGAAAAGCCCTTCGGTAAAGGAGGGCAGTCGGGTCAGGTCGCCGGCGCCGGTACAGCGCAGGCAGTCCGGTAGGTCGGTCTCGGTGGTCTCCAGCCCCTCCTCGGCCAGCCGCTGCCGCAGTCCGGCGGCGGTGATACGGGTGGTGTTTCCCCGCAGGAATACCGGTGGCGGGCCGCCCGCCCCCTCCAGGATGGTGCGGGTTTTCTCCTCTCCGTAGCTTTTCTGCCACAGGGCGATCAGCTCCTCCGGCACCGAGTAGCGCACCGAAAGGGCGGTGAGGGCGTTGCGGGGCGTGGGGATCTGCTTCCCCTCCCGCAAAAAGGCCCGCAGCACGCCGTTGACATAGCCGGCGGCGGAGGCCACCCGCAGGGCGCGGGTCTCGCGCACCGCCTCGTTGACGGCGGCCGCCTCCGGCACCGAGGGCATATACAGCAGTTGATACACCGCCAGCCGCAGGATCTCCCGCACGGCGGGGGAGAGCTTGGCCACCGGCTGGCGGGAATACCGCCCCAGCACCCAGTCCAGGGTGATGCGGCGCTCCAGAACGCCGTAGAACAGGGCGGTGCAGAATGCCCGCTCCTGCGCGGCCAGCGCCGATTTCCTCATCAGCGATTCCAGCACCAGGTTGGAGTAGCCCTCCCGGTCCAGCACCTCGCCCAGCCCCTGTAGGGCGGTCAGTCTTGCGTCGGCCATGGGCGGTCAGTTCCTCCGGCGGCTGATGAGCACCAGCCGCAGCAGCTGCGCCAGCGAGGAGGCCAGCGCCGCCACATAGGTCAGCGCCGCGGCGGAAAGCACCTTTTTGGCGCCGCGGGTCTCATCGTCGGTCAGCAGTCCACGCTCTCCAATGGTGGAAAGCGCCCGCCGGCTGGCATTAAATTCCACCGGCAGGGTGATGAGCTGGAACAGCGCCACCAGCCCGAACAGCAGAATGCCGATGTTCATGAGGATGGAAAAGTTGAAAAGCAGCCCGATGAAAAACAGCGGGATGGAAAGGCTGGAACCGATATTGGTGATGGGGATGATGGCGCTGCGCAGCTTCAGCGGGCCGTATTCTTCGGCATGCTGCACGGCATGGCCGCATTCGTGCGCCGCCACCCCGATGGCGGCGATGGAGCTGCTGTCGTACACCTCCTGCGAAAGATGGACGATATTGCTGCGGGGGTCGTAGTTGTCGGTCAGCTTGCCGCCGATCCTGTCCACCTGCACATAGCCAAGGCCGTGATCGTCCAGGATCTGCCGCGCGACTTCGGCGGCGGTACGGCCGCGCACGCTGCGCACTCCGGAATATTTGGCGTAGGTCGACTGGACCCGGAACTGCGCCCACAGCGCCAGCAGAAAGGCGGGCAGCACCAGCAGGTACCAGGTATAGTCAAAGCCGTAATAATAGCCGTTGGGCATAGGGGTTCCTCCTTGCGGGTCGTTTAAATTCCAGCGGCGGAAAAGCGCGGCGGCGCTTTTTGCCATCTTCCATTCTATCCGGTTATTTTGTCCCAATCATTCCCAATCTATGAAGGAACGGTAAATAATATCTGCACTCATTCCAACCGGGCGCCCTGCGGCAGCCGCGCGCCGCGCAGCCAGGCTTCCGCGGCCATACGGGGCTTGCCCTCCGGCTGCACCGTCACCAGCTGCAGGGCTCCCTCGCCGCAGGCGACGGTGACGGGGTCGGCGCACAGCAGCGTGCCGGGCACGCCACTCCCGGCGGCTACCCGCGTTTCATGGATCTTCAGCGTTTTGCCGCCCGCGGTGCAGAAAGCGCCGGGCCAGGGGTTCATGCCCCGCACCTGGTTGTGCAGCTCCCGCGCCGGACGGGTCAGGTCCAGCCGGCCCATCGCCTTTTCCAGCATGGGGGCCATGGTGGCCTCGGCGTCATTCTGGGGGCGGCGGGTCACGGTGCCGTCCGCAATGGCGGCCAGCGTGGTGCTCAGCAGCCGGGCGCCCAGAGGCGCCAGCCGTTCAAACAGCTCCCCGGCCGTTTCGTTTTCCCCGATGGGGGTGGTCAGCGTATCGATGATATCGCCGGTATCCATGCCGGCATCCATGAACATGCTGGTCACGCCGGTCACCGTCTCGCCGCGGATGACGCTCCACTGGATGGGCGCGGCGCCCCGGTAGCGGGGCAGCAGCGAACCGTGGATGTTGACACAGCCCCGGGGCGGCACGTCCAGGATCTCCTGCGGCAGGATGCGCCCGTAGGCCACCACCACCAGACAGTCGGGGGCCAGCTCCCGCAGGAGGGCGGCTACGGTGCCGTCGCGCATTTTGGTGGGCTGGTATACCGGGATCCCGTGCGAGAGTGCGAGCTGCTTGACCGGCGGAGGGGTCAGCACAGCATGGCGGCCCACCGGCTTATCCGGCTGGGTAAAGACTGCCGGCACCTCGTGGCCGTCCTCCAGGAGCCGCTGCAGGCAGGGCACCGCAAAATCCGGCGTGCCCATAAAAACAATCCGCATGGGGTATCACTCCTCGTCCAGTTTTTGCAGTTCTTCCTCGGTCAGCATATGGTGGGTGATATCCTTGAAGATATGCCCGTCCAGATGGTCGTATTCATGGCAGATGGCCCGTGCCGGCAGGCCCTCGGCCTCCTGCTCGAACCATTCCCCGTGGCGGTCCTGCGCACGGACGGTCACCTTTTCGGGACGCACCACCAGGCCGTATTCCCCGGGGGAGGACAGGCAGCCCTCCATGCCGTCCTGCTCACCGCTGCGGCACAGGATCTCCGGGTTGATATATTCCGTCAGGCCCTCGCCGGTATCCACCACGAATACCCGGCGCAGCACGCCGACCTGCACTCCGGCAATGCCGCAGCCGTCGGCGTCGTACATGGTGTCGGCCATATCGTCCAGCAGCGTCCACAGCCGCCGGTCAAATTTTTCCACGGGACGGCTGACCTTGCGCAGCATCGGGTCCCGCTCCGTCACGATATTTCTCAGTGCCATATCCAGTCTCTCCTTTGCAGCCCCGCCGCGCGGCGGAGTGGTTTGGGTGTGCCGTGCGGCGCAGGGCGCTTTGGCAGCCCCGGCCGGTCCGGCAGTATCACAGCCCCGAATCGTAGTTGGGGTCGATGGTCATTGTTACGTTTTTGGCGGCGGCCTCCGGTTCGGTATACAGCCGCCACAGCAGTTCCCGCATCCGGGGACTGTTTTTGCCCTTGATGAGCAGCTTGTACCGGTAGCGCCCCGCTACCCGCAGCACATTGGCCGGGGCCAGTCCCAGCAGCCGCACCGGCAGCTCGGGATACTCGGTTTTCAACAGGCGCTCCAGCAGGGTCAGCACAGCCTGTCCCGCGGCCTTGACCTCCGCTTCGTTTTCCCCCCAGAAGCCCAGGCAGTACAGCCGGCAGAACGGGGGATACAGCAGATGACGGCGGGTTTCCGCTTCGGTACGGTAAAAGGCGGGATAATCCTGCCGGGCCGCGGCGGTCAGAACGGGATGGTCGGGCTGGTAGGTCTGCAGAAAGGCCCGCCCCGGCAGCTGCTGGCGGCCGCTGCGCCCCACCACCTGGGTGATGAGGCTGAAGGTGCGCTCGTAGCTGCGGAAATCATCCGCGTACAGCATCTGGTCGGGGGTCAGCACCCCCACCAGGGTGACCCGGGGGAAATCCAGCCCCTTGGTGACCATCTGGGTGCCGATGAGGATATCGTACTCCCCCCGGCCAAAGGCGGAAAGCAGCCGTTGATGGCTGTCCTTGCGCATGGTGGTATCCTGGTCCATCCGCAGGATGCGGGCTTCGGGAAAACGCAGCCGCAGCGCCTCCTCCACCTTTTGCGTGCCCACCCCGGAATACCGCATCATCCGGCTGCCGCAGTGGGGACAGGCCTTCGGCGGTTCGGTGCTGTAGCCGCAGTAGTGGCACATCAGGCGGCCGTTGGCGGCGTGGAACTTTAAGCTGATGGAGCAGCGGGGACATTCCAGCGGCTGGTGGCAGCTCATGCAGACGGCGGTGGCGGAATAGCCCCGCCGGTTGACGAAGAGGATACTTTGCTCCTGCCGCTGCAGGTTCTGATACAGCTCCTCGCACAGCTCCTCGCTCAGTGCTTCGGCAGCCATCGGACGCTCCCGCAGGTCCAGAATGGTGACCTCCGGCAGCAGGGCGCTGCCGTAACGCTGCGGCAGCGTGGCCAGCAGATATTCCCCCTTTTGGGCGCGATAGGCGCTTTCGATGCTGGGGGTGGCGGAAGCCAGCACGCACAGCCCGCCCTGGCGGCGGACCCGCAGCCGGGCGACTTCGCAGGCGTCGTAGCGGGGGGCCTGCTCGCTGCGGTAGGTGTGCTCCTGTTCCTCATCCACGATGATGAGCCCCAGATTTTCCACCGGGGCGAAAACGGCGGAACGGGTGCCGACCACCACATCCACCGCCCCGCGGCGGATCCGCTTGTATTCATCCAGCCGCTCGCTGAGGGAAAGGGCGCTGTGGATGACGGCGACCCGCCGGCCGAAGGCCGCCAGAAAGCGCCGGATGGTCTGCGGGGTCAGGGCGATCTCCGGCACCAGCACGATGCAGCGCCGCCCCTCGGCCAGTACCCGGTCGGCCAGGGTGAGGTAAACGGCGGTCTTGCCGCTGCCGGTAACGCCGTACAAAAGGCCGGTGCGGCCGCCCTGCCGGTAGCCCTGCCACAGCGTTTCCACCGCGGCGGACTGTGCTTCGGTGAGTTGGGGACGGGGCGACGCGGGCACCGTTTCCTCCGAAAGGGGGGTGCGCAGCACCTCCTGCTCGTAGTATTCGGCCGCGCCCTGCTGTACCAGCTTTTCCACTACGCCCCGGGTCACCCCGGCAAAGTAGCAGATCTCCCGGACGCTGCCGCAGCCGACCTGCTCCAGCAGCCGGCAGACCTGCTGCTGCTTGGGGGTCAGGCGGGGCGCTTCAGCGCCGGTCAGCCGTACCATCTGCAGCGTTTTATCGCCGACCCGCCGCTCGATGATCTCCTGGCGGCGGAGCAGCCCCAGCGCCTCCAGCCGTTCCAGCGGCAGGGCGGTAAGGGACAGCCCCAGGCTTTCCGCCAGGTCGGCGGCGGAAACCGGCTTGCGGCGGGGACGCAGGTTTTGCAGGACCTGCTGTTCGAGGGGGGAAAGGCCGTCGGGGAGCTCTGCCCCCCGCACCAGCGACCAGGCGGTAAGGCCCCGCAGGCCGTAGCCCGCCGGGATGAGCACCGAAAGGGCGTCGAACCAGGTGCAGAAGGTGTTTTCCCGCAGCCACCGCAGCAGAAAAAGCCCTTCCTCCTCCAGCACCGGCTCTTCCTCCAGCACCGCCGCCACCGGCTTGAGCTCGCCGGGGACTTCGGCCGCTTTGGCCAGCTCCACTACCAGCCCCACCCGGCGCTGCCCCTTGCCGAACGGGACCATCACCCGGATGCCGGGGCAGAGCGCCATGCCCTCCGGCACGGCGTAATCGAACAGCTTATCAAAACGGCAGGTGGTTTTTTCCACCGCGACGCGTGCGACAGGGGACAAACCGCCTACCTCCTTTGGAAACGTCACAAAACGGCGCCCTGGCGCCCGCGCCCGCACGCGACGTGCGCGAGGGGGAGAGGCGGCTTTGGCGCTTTGAGAAAAAACGGCTCCCGGCGGGAAGCTCCCACCGGGCGCTGCGCCGGCGCGCGGTTATTTGCGGTCGGTCATGGAACAGTCAAAATCGGAAAGCCGCTCGGCGCCGGTGGCAAACAGATCCAGGGCGAGGGAAACGGGCTTTTCTTCCAGAGGGATATGATTCTCCTCGGCGTCCGCCGCGATCTCGCGGGCTTTTTTGGCGACCGCCACGACGAATTTGTAGTAGCTTTCGCCGGGCTTCAGGATCTGGGACATGGCGGGTCTAAGCATTGTTCAGCACCTCTTGTATAAAAGATTGATTGAATTTCTTGCTCCAGCGGGCGGAGCGGATGATCTCGGCCAGACGGCAGGCGGCGGTTTCCACCTGATCGTTGACCACGATATAGTCGTAATCCAGCGCCATTTCAATCTCCTTGCGGCCCTTTTCCAGGCGCGCCTGGATCTCCTCGGGAGATTCGGTGCCGCGGCCGATGAGACGCTTTTTCAGCTCCTCAAAGGTGGGGGGCAGCACAAAGATGGAAAGGGCGCTGGGGAACATCCGGCGGATGTGGCCGGCACCGTTGGTTTCGATCTCCAGAATGACGTCGTGGCCCTTGCGCAGTTCCTCTTCGATGGGGCCGCGGGGCGAGCCGTAGTAATTGCCGTTGTAGACGTTGTATTCCAGCACACCGTTTTCGGCGATCATGCGCTCGAATTCCGCGCGGGTGACAAAGTGGTAGTGTACGCCGTCCACTTCGCCGGGGCGGGGCGGACGGGTAGTGGCGGAAACGGAAAGCACGGCGGGCGGGTTATCTTCGAAATAGCGCTTGAGGATGGTGCCCTTGCCGGCACCGGAGGGACCGGAAAATACCACCAGGATGCCGTGCTCCTGGGGAATGGTGTAGTTGCTGCTCATGCCTGGCCCTCCAGTGCTTCCTCGTCCTCGTATTCAATGACACGGTTGGCGACCGTTTCCGGCTGGACGGCCGAAAGGATGACGTGGTCGCTGTCGGTGATAAGCACGGCGCGGGTGCGGCGGCCATAGGTGGCATCGATGAGGGTGCCGCGGTCACGGGAATCCTGGATGATGCGCTTGATGGGGGCGGATTCCGGGCTGACGATGGCGATGAGCCGGTTGGCCGAAACCATGTTGCCGAAGCCGATGTTGATGAGTTTCATATCAGTTTGAACGTCCTTCCCGGTTTATTCGATGTTCTGGATCTGCTCGCGGATCTTTTCAATCTCGCTCTTCATTTCGACCACGTGGCCGGCGATGGCGGTATCGCTGCATTTACTGCCGATGGTGTTGGTTTCCCGGTTCATTTCCTGTACCAGAAAATCCAGCTTGCGGCCCACCGGTTCGGCGCAATCCAGGATGCCGCGGAGCTGCGCGATGTGGCTGTGCAGCCGCACCGTTTCCTCATCCACGGCCAGACGGTCCGCCACGATGGCGGCTTCGGTTAGGATGCGGGCCTCATCCGCGACGGCGCCGCCCAGCAGCTCATTGAGCTTGGCGGTAAGCCGGGCGCGGTATTCCGCCACCGTCTGGGGGGAACGCTCCTCCACAAAGGCCAGGTGCTCTTCCAGCGTGAAAAGGCGGGAGAGCACATCCGCCCGCAGGCGCTCGCCTTCGGCTTCCCGCATGGCGACGAACCGGTCCAGCGCCTCCTGCAGCACCGAAAGAACATCGGCGGCCAGCTCCTCCTCGTCCTCCTCGCCGCGGCAGACGGTGAAAAGATCCGGCAGGCGGGCGACGGTGGAAAGGGTGAGATCATCGGTCAGGTTGTATTCCGCAGCCAGCGCGCGCAGGACGGTGAGATACTGTCCGGCCAGGGCGTGATCCACCGCGACGGCGCCGCCGCGGCTTTCGACCGTCTGCAGGGTGAGGGAAACTTCGACCTTGCCGCGGGAAATGGCCTGCTGGAGCGTCCGCTTCAGGCGGTCCTCCAGAAAGGCGCAGCCCCGCGGGGTGCGGCAGGAAAACTCGAAATAACGGTGGTTGACCGAGCGGATCTCGACGGTGATGCTGCGGCCGTGCAGGAGCTGCTGCCCCCGCCCGTAGCCGGTCATGCTGCGTATCATGGCGGATATCCTGACCTTTCATTCTGATCTGCGAAAAGGGCGCACGGCGCCTATTTTTCTATCTTATTATTGTACCACACGCCAACGGCGCAGTCAATAAAACGGGGTCAATCCGGGGCGGATTTGCGCCCCAGCAGCGCGACCGCCGAAAGCACCAGCAAAATGCCGAGGAGCTGGGTGAGGGTGAGGGTCTCCCGGAAGAAGAAAACCCCGATGAGGGCGGCAACGACCGGTTCCAGGGTGGCCAGCAGGCTGGCGGTGCCGTTGGAAAGGCCGGAAAGCCCCAGGGTATACAGCAGAATGGGGGCGATGGTGGAAAGAAGGATCAGTCCCAGGGCCGGCAGCCATGCGCCGGGGGTTTGCAGAACGGTAAGGTAGTGGGGGAAATCGAGCAGCGGCAGGACCCCCAGACCGCCGCAGAGCAGCGTCCAGAGGGTGACGGCGACAGGGGTGTAGCCCCGCTGCAGCGCCGCCCGGCTGAAGATGCTGTACAGAGCGTAGCCGAAGCCGGAGCCGAGCCCCAGCAGCAGGGCGGCGGGGGAAACGGTCTGCTGTCCGCCGACGCCGGTGACCAGCACGCAGCCGGCAAAGGTGACCGCGAGGGCAAGCAGCAGCCGCCCGGTGAGCTTTTCCCGGAAAAACAGGGCGGAAAGCAGCAGCACGAAGCAGGGCGCGGTATACAGCAGGATGGCCGCGACCGAAAGCGAGCAGGCCGAGATGCAGCGAAAATAGCAGTAATTGAAAAAGACGAAGCTGCAGATGCCGGTGCCGAGAAAGCACCAGAGGTGCCGCAGCCGGATGCGAAACAGCGTGGGCCGGAACAGCAGGGCGTACAGACCGAACAGCAGCCCGGCGCCGGTCAGGCGGACCGAGGTGATCTCCAGCGGGAGAAAGCCGAGGGCGGAAAGGGCGTTGCTGAACAGGCCGATGCAGCCCCACAGAAAGGCGGCGGCCAAAACGAACAGGACGGAGCGGGAATGACGGGACATAGGGGGGACCTCCGGGGAGAAAAGTGTAGTGTATGGGATGGGACGGGGAAGCGGGAGAGCGGCAGGGGAGCGGCCCGCAGGGCCGGCCGCCGAAGGCGGCCGCGGCGGCCGCAGACCGCCGGTTTCGGCGCAGCCGAAACGCCCTGCGGGCCGCAGCCGGGATGCTGCAGGGGGTCAGCCGAGCAGGGTGAGGATCACCTGGTTGGAGAGCAGAAAGCCGCGGTCGGTCAGGGCGATGCGCTCCCCGTCGGCCCGCAGCAGGCCGGCCGGGCCCAGCGGAGCGGCGCGCCGCAGCAGGGCGGCGTAATCCCGGCCGTACCGGGCCGCCAAGCCGGGGGTCAGACCGGAGGACAGCCGCAGCGAAAGCATCAGGGCCTCCTCCCAGTCGCCGCCGGGCCCCTCCTGCACGGGAAGGGACCAGGGGTCGGCGCCGGACAGAAATGCCGCAAGGGAATCGGGAAAGCGAAAACGCCTGCCGCCGAAGAAGGAGGCGGCGCCGGGACCGAAACCGATGTATTCCCGCAGCTGCCAGTAGGCGCAGTTGTGGCGGCTCTCGTAGCCCGGCAGGGCGGCGTTGCTGATCTCGTAGTGGGAAAAGCCGGCCTGCTCCAGCGCCTGATAGTAGGCAAGGTAGCAGTCGGCAGCGGTATCGTCATCGGGGCAGCGGGCGGCCATGCCGGCGGAATCAAACGGGGTGCCCGGCTCGATTTTGAGCAGGTAGGAGGAAAGATGGGGGATCCCCAAAGAGAGGCCGTATTCCGCCAGGCGGCGGGCTTTTTCGGGAGTCTGACCGGGGGTGGCCAGCATAAGATCCGCCGAGATGTTGGTAAAGCCCGCCTGCTTGGCCATCTGCACGGCGGCTTCGCCCTGGGCCACGGTATGACAGCGGCCCAACAGCCGCAGCACCTCGTCCTCGCAGTCCTGCAGGCCAAAGGAGATACGGTTGAAGCCGGCCTGCCGCAGCCGCTGCAGCAGGGGCAGCGTGACGGTGCCGGGGTTGGCCTCCACGGTGATCTCGGCGTCGGGCGCAAGGGGCAGCTTTTGGCGGACAGCCGCCAGCAGGTCGATGAGGGCTTCTCCCAGCAGGGTGGGGGTACCGCCCCCGAAATAGAGGGTGGCGGCGGTGCAGTCCGCAAAGGGGGCCGTTTCGATCGCGCGCAGCAGGGCGGCGGTATAGCGGCCGCGCTGCGAAAGATCGCAGCCGGAAACAAAGCTGCAGTAGCCGCAGCGGCTGCGGCAGAACGGGATATGGAAATACAGGCCGACCGGGCGCATAAAAAGGGACCTCCCCCGCAAAGGATAAGGATATTGTAGCACAACGGCGGGCAAAAGAACAGAGAAAACCTGCCGGGGAGAGGATGGAACGCCGCGGAGCCGGCATTGTGTTTTGCAAAGGTTTGTGGTACAATAATCTATCAACTATCCCCAACGACGGAGGAACGCTATGAGCTATCAGGACCACATCCGCAATTTCTGCATCATCGCCCATATTGACCACGGCAAAAGCACCCTGGCCGACCGGATTCTGGAATCGACCGAGGCGGTGGCCAAGCGGGATATGCAGGATCAGATCCTGGACAATATGGAGCTGGAAAAGGAGCGCGGCATCACCATCAAGGCGCGGGCGGTGGCGCTGGATTATAAGGCGGACAACGGCGAGGTGTATCACTTCAACCTCATCGATACCCCCGGCCATGTGGACTTCCACTACGAGGTGAGCCGTTCCCTGGCGGCCTGCGAGGGCGCGATCCTCATCGTGGATGCGAGCCAGGGGATTGAGGCGCAGACGCTGGCCAACTGCTACCTGGCGGTGGACCACGGGCTGGAGATCCTGCCGGTGGTGAACAAGATCGACCTGCCGGCGGCCGACCCGGAGCGGGTCTGCCATGAGATCGAGGACGTCATCGGCATTCCGGCGATGGACGCCCCGCGCATTTCCGCCAAAAACGGCGTCAATATCCACGAGGTGCTGGAGCGCATCGTCAGCGATTTTCCGGCGCCGCAGGGCGACCCGGAGGCCCCGCTGCAGGCACTCATCTTCGACAGCGTGTACGACAGTTACCGGGGGGTCATCGTGTATCTGCGCGTGATGCAGGGGACGCTGCGCCCCGGCATGACGGTGCGGATGATCAGCACCGGCGCCCAGTTCGGCGTGGTGGAGTGCGGCGTGATGGGCGCGACCAACCTGGTGCCGCGCGAGAGTATCGCGGCCGGGGAGGTCGGCTACTTTACGGCCAGCATCAAGACGGTGGCGGATACCCGGGTGGGCGATACCGTGACCGGCGCGGAAAACCCCGCCCGGGAGGCGCTGCCGGGCTACCGCAGCGTCAATCCGATGGTGTTCTGCGGCATCTACCCGGCGGACGGCGCCAAATACCCCGACCTGCGGGAGGCACTGGAAAAGCTGCAGCTCAACGACGCGGCCCTTTCCTTTGAGCCGGAGACCTCGGCGGCGCTGGGCTTCGGCTTCCGCTGCGGCTTTCTGGGACTTTTGCATATGGAGATCATCCAGGAGCGGCTGGAGCGGGAATTCAATCTCGACCTTATCACCACCGCCCCCAGCGTCATTTACCACCTGACGCTGACCGACGGCAGCAAGATCGCCATCGACAACCCCACCAATTACCCCGACCCCTCCACCATTGCCGAGGCGGAGGAGCCATACGTCAAGGCCAGCATCTTCACCCCGCCGGAATACATCGGGGCGCTGATGGACCTGTGCCAGCAGCGGCGGGGCGTTTACAAGGATACCAAGTACCTGGACCCGACCCGGGTGGAGCTGCACTACGACCTGCCGCTGGCGGAGATCATCTACGACTTTTTTGACGCGCTGAAGAGCCGCAGCCGCGGCTATGCCAGCCTGGACTACGAGCTGAGCGACTACCGCCCCAGCCGGTTGGTCAAGTTGGATATCCTGCTGAACGGCGAGATGGTGGACGCGCTGAGCTTCATCGTCTTTGCGGATAACGCCTATCCGAGGGCCCGGCGTCTGGCGGAAAAGCTGAAGGAGCATATCCCGCGGCAGCTGTTCGAGATCCCCATCCAGGCGGCGGTGGGCGGCAAGGTGATCGCGCGGGAAACGGTAAAGGCGATGCGCAAGGATGTGCTGGCCAAATGCTACGGCGGCGATATCACCCGCAAAAAGAAGCTGCTGGAAAAGCAGAAGGAAGGCAAAAAGCGGATGCGCCAGCTGGGCAGCGTAGAGGTGCCGCAGGAGGCCTTTATGGCGGTGCTGAAGCTGGACGAATAACGCGGAGAGATCAAGATGTTTTACCGGGAAGATTACAGACCCAGACTGGCCGACTATGACCGCCGCGGCAGGCTATCCTACGAGGCGATCCTGCAGATCCTGGAGACGGCGGGCAGCCATCATTCGGATACCGTCAACGACAGCGTGATAGCAGGCAGCCAAAGCGGCATCGCGTGGATCCTGGCGGACTGGCACATCCGCATCCAAAAGCGCCCCGAAAGCGGGGACGAGCTGCATATTGTCACCTGGGTGCGGGGGAAAGCCCGCGCCGGCGCGATCCTGCGCGGCTTTCTCGTAACCGACAAAAGCGGAAATGAGATGCTCCGCGCCGAAGCGAGGACCGCCCTGTATGACACAGAGCGCGGCCGGCCGACACGCATCAGCGAAGCGCTTTTTGCCGCCTACGGACCGGAGGAAAAGACGGTATTTGAGGAGGGCGCGGTACGCCTGCACCCGTTGGAGCAGTACCGGCGCGCCGTGCCCCTTTTCCTGCGCCGGAGCGATATCGACTTTAACAACCACGTCCACAATACCCGGTATATGGACTTCGCCCTGGAGGCGCTGCCCCGGGAGGCATATGAAAGGGATGAGCTGAAAGAACTCCGCATTGCCTATCTCAAGCCGGTGAAGGCAGGGGACGCCGTGACGCTGAAATACAGCCCGGTGGGGAATACCCATGCGGTGGCGGTTTTTGCCGGCGACACCCCCTGCGCGCTGATGGAATTTGCCTGAGGCCAAAGCGGTGCGAGAGCCGAAAGATAAAAGCCGGCGCGGCCTTTTGGGGCGCGCCGGCTCCTGCGTTTATCCGGAGAGAACGCATCGGGACGCCTTTGAAAGGCGTCCCGAACTGTTTATGCTCAACCGAGGTGGCTGCGCACCATCTGCATACATTTGGCGGTGGCGAACAGGATAAACTCGTCCCGTTCCTCCGGGGAGAGCCACAGACTTTCCGCCGGATCCGCCGCAGCCTCTTCCGCCAGGCGGCGCGGGATGGCGTGCACCTGGTTTTGGATATCCTCCGGCTCGTAGTACTCCAGATACCGGTTGGGAAAATCGGTGATGCCGCGCAGCGTCTGAAGCGGGGGATACTGGGGATTGGCGCGGTAGTCGGCCAGGTCCGCCCGGCGCAGGTCCTCCCGCAGCAGGGCGATATTTTCCCGGGAGGGGTCGGCCAGCGCTTCCCGTCGGGGACGCAGCACCCGCTCGTTCCACATGGCATCGGTGATGAGGTGAATATAATAGCCCCAGTAGAAGGCACGGGCTTCCTCATCGGCGGCCTGCGGCATACACTGTGCAAAAAAGCCTTCAAAATCGATCAGAAAGCGGTCCAGCCGCTCATCCTTCTTCATCCAGTGGGTCACAAGACGGCCCGGCAGATAGCGGGGCGTGCCGTCGGGGTTCTGCTCGGTGCGGCCGCAGTCCGGCGCGATGGAGCCGGCATAGTAGTGCGGCAGGGAGATCCCCTGCGGCAGGCAGGGCAGCAGCGCCTGGGCCACCCGCAGATGCGTCATCCAATAGGCCATATCAACCCTCCGCAGCGGTGTAGATCTTCAGCGAGCCGCCGTTATCCTGCAGGTAGGTATCGGCAGGATAGCGCAGCAGGATCGCGAACCCGACGATCTTGCCGGCCCAGCCGGACAGCGAAACCAGGAACATCAGGAAGGGGATCCAGAACAGGTTTTCGGAAACGGCAAGGGAGGCGGCCAGCAGCAGCCCGCACCAGATGACGGCGGGGAGAGCGGTGCTGAGCAGCCAGGCCCCGCGGCGGACATAATTGCGGCCGCTGCAGGCGACGATATAAAAGCCCATCGAGACGTATTCGATGCGGCAGCCGCAGAAGCGGTAAATGCAAAAGCCGTGCAGCTTGGCCTGCAGGCGCATGGAAGCGACCATCAGCAAAAAGGCAGCCAGGCAGTACACCAGGGAAAAGACGGCATTTTTGGCCGAGGAAAGCAGCGTGAACGGGTGAGAGGGCAGCGCCAGCAGGACCGGACCGACCAGCAGGATGAGGGTGAGCAGCAGCCCGATCACATTTTCGCGGGACATCCCGACAAAATCGACCTCGCGCACAAGGCGGTAATTGCCGGGGAGAATTTCGTAATGATTGGGGTTCATAAAGGGGTGGCCTCCTTGAAAAGAATAAAGGGATGGCTCGAAAGCAGTATTATTATAGCATAGAATGCAGAGAATACCAAAACATTTTTTAGCGCGCATTGCTATTTTGGGAAAAACTGATTATAATAAAAAAGGCGATATGCCGCAGGAAGGAGAGTTTGTACCATGAGAAACAGAAAATGCTGCTGGGGGGCTGTGATGGCCGTGCTGGCCGCACTGCTGGCCGCTGCCGCCGCACTGACGGTACTGCTGCGCCGCCACCATACCGCCTGCAGTGAGGAGCTGGAGGACGAGGATCTGGTGGAATATCTGGAGACTGAGCCGGAAGGCCCCGCCGCCCAGCCGGAGGAGCAGGCCTGAAAGTACAGCGTGCGGAGAAATTATCTCTTGACAAGGCAGACCCGTTGTGGTACTATAATGTGGCACCTGAAAGGGTGCCCGATATCGCGGAGTAGAGCAGTCCGGTAGCTCGTCGGGCTCATAACCCGGAGGTCGGAGGTTCAAATCCTCCCTCCGCAACCAGAAAGGAAAAGATCACCCATCGGGTGGTCTTTTTTCTTTCCCTGATTATGGAGATAGGGTTTGAAACTTCAGCCGGAGGGCTAACCCGGAGCAAATTCTTCGACTGCCGCTGCGGGCGGAGCTGTGCGTCGTAGGGGTGCGCGCCCATGCCTTTTGCCCGTCAGCGCAGGAAAACCGCTTCCCGGTGGCGGTGGAATCCACCCTGGAGGAACCGTTCGGGCAGACGGTGGCGTTCCGGTATCAGGGGCAGACGGCAAAGCCGCTGCCGCTGTGGTGGCGCACTGCCAAGGATACCCCCGCAGGGGAGGGCCTTTGGCTGGGCGTCGCCCCGCGCGATGTGCTGCCGCTGTACCCGGAATAAGAAAAAAGCAGTCCGCCGAGAAACCGGCAGGACTGCTTTTTGTGCTTTTTGGGGCTAACACATTTTTGTTATTTTTTATCAAAGACGGCGCTCCCCGCTCCGCAAACGGGGCACAGGAACTCATTGGGGAGGTTGTCGGAACGGTGAAGATAGCCACACAGCCGGCAAACATAGCCATGGGCGCGCACCGGGGTGCGATAGGCGGTAATCCCATCGGGGATATCGCCGCCGTCGGCGTTGTAGTCCGCCAGCGTCAGGGCCGGAACGTCATGCAGCGCCCGGGCGTCCTCAGCGTCCAGTACGAACAGGGCATAGCTGTTCAGGTCCAGCTCCTGCGAAACCTTCGTATCGGTGCTGGAGGGCCCATAGCGGCGGTAGCTGCCCAGGTCGACCTCCTGCACCGCCCGCAGACTGATGACAGCGTTGGCGCCGGTCAGATAGGGGTTGCCATTGTCATCTCTGGCACTTTCATAGCAGGAAAACTTTTCGGTATGGCGGCTGCTTTCAAAGCCGAACAGGTGCAGCAGTTCGCCGGAAGCGTTGCGGGGAACAACACTGACGGCAACACTCTTTTGGGTATGCAGGGCAAGGTAGGTGGCGTTTTTCTTGTTCAGGGTCAGGGTAAAGCGGGGTCTGGCGCCGGAGGTGACCTGCGCAAAGGAATTCACCAGGCAGCCGTAATCCTTGCCGTCCCACGCAACGCCGACGATGAAAATACCGTAATTGAGCCTTTGAAATGCCTCGTAATTCATAACATCAACTCCTATTGACTTAGTGGATA
>SFLS01000018.1 GCA_004554485.1 Oscillospiraceae bacterium
GCATCTTTGGCCCGCTGCTGTGTCAAAACGGCTTGCCAGCCGCAAGGATGCCTGCGCCGCTTTTCCTTGCATCGGGCAGAAATCTGCCGTTTTCGGTGCTGCGCAGTTTTGTATCATTTGTGTTAAACAGAAAAAGACCGGGCATCGTGGATGATGCCCGGTCTTTTATTGCTTTGTTAAACCGGATGTTTTCTTATCTCAGTCCGCCTAATCGGCGGCTTTGATTTTTCCGGTTCCGGTGTGCCGGCAGCACGAAAAGAAAACAAGGACGGCCGGTGTTGTCCGGTCAGCCGGAAAGAGAGTGCGGCTGCTCCGCCCGTCCGTTCGAGGGCATCTGCCGCAAAAGGGGAGCGCCGGGCATGGCAGCGCTTCCGGAGAGGGAAGACCGGCAAACGCCGATGCAGCAGCAGACTCCGTCCTGCGCCGCGCCGCTGCGGGCAGAACAGCCGGGGAAACGGGGGCGGTGCAAAAGCGTACGATTCGCCTTATATCGTCCTTTGGCTCCCACCGATGACGGATCGCTCTCAGGGCACCGGCGTCAGGGGGGCTGCTGCGCCGGTCAGCCGTCCCAGCCCGCCGGTCAAATCGTCGTTCAGCAGGGTGGGGGTGCCGTACAGCAGCAGGGTACGGTCATATTGTTCGGCGGCCAGCCCGTCCAGCATCGCCTCGCTGCACAACGTCACGTCAATAAAGGTGATGCTCTCATAGTGCAGCGCCAGATACGGGATCACGCACAGGGCGTTTTCATCACCCACAAGCAGCAGGCTGCGCGGCCGGCTGCCCTGGGCGACCACATCGATCCGGGCGGAAAGCCCGCCCAGCACACAGTCCATCCCATTGGCGGAGGCGGCGGCTTCGGTGGGATACAGCGAGGAATAGGCGGCCGTTGCGCCCTCCGGTGCGGTGTGCAGCATCCGGTAGCTGCGGGAATCCTGCAGCGGCAGCAGGGCGGTCACTACGTCGGCCCGCACCTTATCGTAGCTCCAGCGGGTATACAGGCTGCCGTAGCAGTCGTACAGCAGCGGCGTGTTGCTGAACCGTTCCCGGGCATAGGGGATATAGTCCAGTGTCTCTCCCAGCGCCTGATACAGCAGATACCCGGTCAGCTGGGTCGGCCTCGGGTCGGTGCGGTAGAACAGCCGGGAGCTTTCATGCTCCGAAAGCAGCGGATAGCCGTTGATCACACTGCCGCAGTCGGCGGAAAGCTGTGCGGCAGCCTCCTGCAGCCACCCCTCCTGGTCAAACAGCAGGGCGGCCTCCGGCAGCAGGTGCCGGCTGGTGGCGCAGGCGGAGGGCAGCAGGACAACGCTGGCCTCCCGCTGCCGGCAAAACGCCGCCAGGGCGGTCAGGTTCTGCCCGGCCACGGTCTCGTCGGCCACCGTCAGGTTTTCAATCAGGCCGTCCCCGGTAAAGTAGATGCCGTCGATCTCCTGCCCGCCGCCCAGCATCAGCAGTTTGGTCTTCCAGCGGCGCAGGGGATCCCGCAGCGGCAGGCTCTGCCGCAGGGCAGCCTCGGTTTTTTCTCCAAAGAACCCTTCAGCTGCGCCGTAGGCGGCCGTAAAGCTGCCAAAGGACAGAAAGATACTGCCCAAAAGCCCGCAGAACAGAAGCAGGGTATATACGGCGGCTATAATCCGGTATCGTCTCATCACGGCACCTCCTTACAGCAGAAAGGCCAGCGAGGTGGCCAGCAATACTACGTTCCACAGCAGGGCGGCGGTATGGGCGACGTTGGGCCACCGGCGGGTGAACCGCGCCAGCAGCGGGGTCAGGGCTCCGCTGCACAGGAATACGCTGACAGCCAGCAGCAGCCAGTGGGTCTGCAGCAGGTAAAAGCAGCTTTGGTTGGCGGCTGCCGCACCGCTCAGCCCCAGCATCACCTTCAACGAAGCAGCGGAAGCCGCCAGGCTGTCTCCGCAGTACCAGCAAAAGGAGATGAGAATGGCAATAAAGGTGTAAAGCCGGCACAGGTAAGGCGGGATCTTTTCCACGTGCCGGTCGATATACAGCACCTCAAAGACGATAAACAACCCCAGAAAAGCGCCCCAAACCAGGTAATTCAGGTTAATGCCGTACCACAGGCCCATCAGCATGGTGATCAGCAGGATGTTGACCGAGGTGGAAAGCGGCCCGTTATCCTCCGCCCCCAGCGCCTGATAGACGTATTTGCGTACGAACCGGTTGGCGGAGATGTTGAACCGCCCGAAGAAGTCGGCAACCGAGGCGCTTTGCAGCGGATGATGGAAGTTTTCCGGCAGGTCCAGTCCGAAAATCGCCCCGGTGCCGCGGGCCATGTCGCTGTATCCGGAAAGGGTAAAGTAGACATAGAAAATATAGCACAGCACGTGCAGCCAGGTGCCCAGCACCGTGACCTCCTGCGCCAGCAGTGTTTCCCATTGGGCAATCAGCTCCCACAGGGAATCCGCCAGCACCACAATCTTGGCAAGGCCCCGCAGGAATTGGATCATTCCTCGGGTGATTCCCTCGCCGGTCATCTGCAGGTTTTCCAGCTGGGGGATAAACTGCTGCGCCGAAACGATGGGGCCTACATACAGCTTGCCGAAAAAGCAGCAGAACACGCCGTAGGCTGCCGGATCCTCGATCAGCTCGCATTCCCCGTGGTACAGGTCGATCAGGTATCCGATGGAGGTAAAGGCGGCAATGGCGATGCCAAGCGGCAGCACCAGCCGCCCCAGTTCGGTCAGGATCGAAAAGAGGACGACCAGGGTCAGATCCTTGATAACACAGAAAAGCAGGATAGTGCGGGCTTTGGGGTGGGCGTCGGCGATCAACCGCGCCAGCAGAAAGTCGGGGATGGCCATCGCCAGAATAACCGCCAGACACAGCGGAGAAAGCAGTGCCACAAACAACAGCGAATAGAACAGCAGAAAGATCCGCCGTCCGCTGCCCCGTAAAAAGTAATAGGCCAGCCCCCCCAACGGCAGCAGGAAAAATAAAAACCCCAGGGAATAAAGCTGCAAGGCCCAGCCCTCCTTTCTCGGTAAGTTTTGACAGGTCCCGGGCCGACCGGCCCGCCGGCCCCCTTCGGGGGCCTTCCGCGCGCCCCTGCGGGGCGCGCGTCCCCCCGGCGCCGAAAGCGCCGGGGCGGGCCGGCCCGCCCCGGAACACGCGTTTTCTTCATACGATAAAGCCGCGGCAGCGTTACAGCGTTGCCGCCAGCCGTTCCAGTTCCTCTATGGTGATCAGCCGGGAAAGCACCCCCGGCAGCGCGTTGGCGGAAAGCCCCTGCGGCAGATCCAGCGCCCGGCACAGCGCCCGGCGGCGCCCGGCGCTGCCGTCAGCGCCGCTCAGCCCCAGCCGGTACAGGTCGGCCTTGCTGATGGCGTCAGACCGGGGGGCGCCGCCGCCCTCCAGCAGTCCCGCCCGTTCCAGGATCTCCAGCAGGATCTCCGGCGGGATCCCCTCCACGCCCAGCTTGCCTTCGGCGCTGGGGGAGGCCTTCCGCCGTTCCTTGCCATAGATCTCCGGGGTATACAGCTGGATCAGGCGCTCCGGCGGGATCGCCCCCGCCAGATGCCCCCGTATGGCAAAGCCTGCCCGGTCGCTGTCGGTCAGGATGGCCACCGGACCTTTTTCGGCCAGCCGGCGGATCAGCGCCAGCAGCTCCTTGTTTTTATAAATGCGAAAGCCGTCGGTGATGAGGATCTCCCCCTCCACCAGGTTGCAGAGTGTCGCCTTGTCGTACTTCCCCTCCACAATCAGGGGAACGGTCAGCCGCCGCTTCATTCCCCCGCCTCCCGGACCAGGGCGATCAGCCGCAGCAGGGTGACCTCCAGGACGGTGCGCCCGTCCGCGGCGCTCTGCTTCATCCGCGCGTCCGCGTCGGCCAGCACCTCCAGCGCGCCGTCCAGCACGGTCCGGCTCAGCCGGCCGTACTGCTCCAGCGCCTTGGTAAAGCGGTAGCTGTTCCCGTAGCCCAGCTCCTTGCGGGCGGTGGCTTCCGGCACGTTGCCCCGGCGCACCGCGGCAGCCCGGTAGTAGTCCACAAAGGACATCGTCAGGATGGTCAGGATGCTCTCCGGCCGCTCCTGCAAAAACAAAAGGTCGTCCACGATCTGCATCGCCCCGTTAAAGTCTCCCCGCAGCACTCTGTCGCCCAGCTGAAAAACGTTGGCGTCCACGGTGGGGGTCACCAGCGCCTCGATATCCTCGCGCAGGATCCGTCCGGTGTAGCCGCGGTAGGCGGCCAGCTTTTCCACCTCCTGCCGCAGCCGCAGGCTGTCCAGCCCGCAGTAGTCGGCCAGCAGGGCGGCCTCCTCCGGCTCCAGCACGCAGCCGCAGCGCAGGGCGGCGCCGCGCGCAAATTTTGCCGCGTCCCCACGGGTCATGGGGGCAAACCGGCATACCCCGCCGGCCTTGTCGCAGAGGTTCAGCAGCCGCAGGGCGGCCGCGTCCTTTTTGGCAAACTGCCGGGCGCTGCCGCGCACCGTCAGCAGCAGCACGCTTTCCTCGGCGGGCGGAGAAAGCAGCTCCTCCAGCTTGTTCATGGCGGTCGGGTTCATCAGGGCAAGGTTCAGGTCGTCCACCACGGCGCACTTTCGCCCCGGGGTAAAGCTCACCGACCACAGCATATCGGCAATGCCGTCCCAGTCCACCTCGGTGCTGCCGTCCACCCGCAGCAGATTGATGCTGTCCCCCTGCGGCACTACGGCCTTGATAAGCCGCTCCCGCGCCGTTTCAATCTGCCGGGCCTCCTCGCCGTACAGCAGATAAACCGGCAGCATGGCGCCGGCTTTGATATGGGTATCAAAGGCTCTCAGGTCAGAAAAGATCACGGGGCAGCGCCCTCCTTCGGCAGGGTAACGGTCAGTCCGCCGCGGCGGCAAAGGGGCCATTGGCAGCCCTCCCGCAGCCACAGGTTGCCCGCCCGGTCTATCACGGCGGTCACGTCGGGCGGAATATCCTCTGCGGTTATTATATCATAGCCTGTCCAACATTTCAGCACTTTTTGCTCACCGATTTGCAGCATGGTTCCCACGCCGTTTACCTCATATAATGTATAATCAGACAAAATATTACTTATTGTATCACAATACGGCAAAAGGACCGTTCCCGGCGGCAGCTGTTCAGCGCCCAATGCCGCCGTTTCTTCGTCACACAGCAGCAGCTCCGGCTCCAGCAGCCGCGCCAGCCGCAGCTCCGCGGTCAGGTGATGCCGCTCCGGCGGATGGGCCAGCACCGTGATGTTCGGATTGCCGCATTTCTGCAAAAAGCGGATCAGGCAGTTGGCCTCATAGCCGTCGGCGGTCCCCTCCAGCAGCAGGGCTTGCTCCCCCTTCTGCACCAGTACGCTGCCGGTCGCGCCGTCCACCGCCAGGGTAACGGTCCCCGGTCCCGGCAGCAGGGCGGCCGCCAGCACCACAAGGGCGGCGCACCCGCCCAGCAGCGGCCGCAGCCGCTTTCGGCCGGCCGGGAGGAACAGCACCGCCAGCAGCAGGCCGGCAAAGGCCAGCACCGGGCCCAGTTGCCAGGGCGCCACGCAGGGCAGCACGGCGCCGGGCAGCTTCGCCGCAGCGCCGGCTGCGGCGGCAATGCCCCCGGCGAAAAATTGGGCGGCGGCAAAGGGGAAGGCCCCCAGCCCCACCGCCAGGCAGGGCAGCGTCAGCAGCGCGAACAGCAGCGTCAGGTAAACCAGCGGAAGGACCAGCAGGTTGGTCAGCAGGCTGTACGCCGGCAGGTAGCCGAAGCTGAGCACCGTAACGGGCAGCGTACCCAGCTGTGCCGCCAGCGAAACGCACAGGCTTTCCCACACCGTCCGGCCCAACCGGTGCCGCAGGGCCGCAGGCCACAGCCGGCACAGCGGGCGCGCCAGCAGCAGGATCCCCAGCGTGGCGGTGCAGGTCAGCAAAAAGCTCAGCTCCCACACGGCAGCGGGGTTCAGCAGCAGAATGACCGCCGACGCAAAGCCCAGCGAGGTCAGCCCGTCGCTGCGCCGGCCGAAGGTCGTACCGGTCAGCGCCAGCCCGGTCATCAGCGCGGCACGCAGCACGCTGGGCCGAAAGCCCGCCAGCACCGCCATCAGCAGACAGCAGCCCGCCGCGGCAGCGGCCCGCTGCCGACGGCTCCACAGCAGCAGCTCGCCCAGCCGTCCGGTCACGGCGATCAGGATGGAAAGATGCAGCCCCGAGACCGCCAGCAGATGGCTGATCCCGGCGGCGGAAAGGCTGCTGCGCAGACCGGCGGGCAGCGCGGAGGTCTCGGAGGTCAGCATCCCGATGACGAGAGCGCTTTGGGAATCCTCCCCCAGCGCCTGCAGCGCCTGTACCGTCTGCCGCCGCAGCCGCAGCAGGGTGCCCGGCAGCGTGGCGTCTGTTTTTGGCTCATCCGCCGTCAGCTGCTGTGCCGTCAGCGCCACCCCGCCGGAAAGCAGCAGGGTATCTCCCTCGGACTGTGCGCCCGTCACCCGCAGCGTACCGCTGACCGTCTCCCCGGCCAGCGGGGTCTCCTCCTCCGGCAAATAGCGGGAAAGCTGGATCACCCGCATTTTGCCGGCGACGCGGGCGTATACGGTGCAGCGGTGCGCCGTATAGGGGCTGACCTCCAGCACGGTTCCGGTAAAGGGCGCTTCGGTGCCAATGGCCGATTCCGCCGCCGCGAACCGCAGCGCGTAGCCGCCGCTCAGCAGACCGGCGCACAGCAGTCCGCACAGCAGGCAGCGCAGCAGGTCCCGCCGCTTCGCCGCCAGGCCCAGCAGCAGTCCCGCGGCCGTCAGCACCGCCAGTCCCAAGGGGCCAAAGCGCAAAAAGGCGGCCAGCCCCACCGCCATTGCCAATGATGCCGCCGCCAGATACCGGCGCATTGCCGCCGCCTCCCCTCGCTCGTTTTGACGAATATTGTCGATGTCCTTATTATAGTATAGATGCGGGCTAATTGGCAAATTTTTTCTCTTTTACATAGGATGGAGAAAAACTTTCAGCTAAAGGAGCGAGCACCATGGCCTGCGATACGACCCTGCTTTTCCAGCTTTCCACCGCGCGGGAGGCCCTGCCGGTGCAGGGAGCCCGCATTACCGTTACCGACCCCACCAACGGAAAGACCCATACCCTCACTACCGACAGCAGCGGACGCACCGCCGTCCTGTGCGTCACGGCGCCGCCGGTGGATTGGAGCCTGGTGCCGGACAGCGCCGAGCTGCCGTACAGTACATACAATGCCCTCGTGGAAGCGGAGGGCTACCTGTCGGTGGAGATCACCGGCATTCAGGTCTTTTCGGGGCAGCAGTCGCTGCAGCCGGTGGAAATGAACCCCGCTCCGGGGGGAGAGGTTGCGCTGGCGCGTTCGGGGGTGACCCCAACCGAGGAGATCGATATTCCCCCCAACGGTCTGCGGCTGGTGCGGGAGCAGGCGCCGCAGGGCTTTCCGGGGGATGTTATGACGCTGTCGCGGGTGTTCGTCCCCACCTATATCACGGTGCATCTGGGCGCGCCCAATAATACCGCCGCCCGCAATGTCACCGTCAGCTTCCGGGATTACATCAAAAACGTCGCCTCCAGCGAGATCTACCCCACCTGGCCGGAAAACGCCCTGCGGGCCAATATCCTCGCGCAGATCACCTTTGCTCAGAACCGCATTTTTACCGAATGGTATCCCAGCCAGGGCTACAATTTCAATATTACCAACAATACCAACTACGACCAGTACTTCGTATACGGGCGCAATATTTTTACCAATATCAGCCGCATCGTGGATGAGATCTACGACCAGTACATCCGACGGCAGGGGGTGCTCAATCCGCTCTTTGCCCAGTACTGCAACGGCACCACCGTCACCTGTGAAGGGCTCTCCCAGTGGGGGACCGTTTCGCTGGCCAACAACGGCTACACGCCGCTCGGCATCCTGCGCTATTACTACGGCAGCGATATCCAGCTTGCCACCGCCTCGGAGCAGCGGCCCATCGGCTCCTCCTATCCGGGCAGCCCGCTCAGGGTCGGCAGCACCGGGGAAGCGGTGCGCACGCTGGAAACGCAGCTCAACCGCATCCGCCGCAACTATCCGGCCATTCCCGCCATCAGCAATGTGGATACCACCTTCACCGCCGAGACCCAGGCGGCGGTCCGCGCCTTTCAGCGCATCTTCAATCTCACCCCCGACGGCATCGTAGGGCCTGCCACCTGGAACAAGATCGCCTACATCTACGCGGCGGTGCTGCGGCTGGCACAGCTGGGCAGTGAGGATATCCCCCTGCCCGGCGAACGCCCCTCCAATCTGCTGCGGCAGGGCAGCACCGGCAGCGAGGTGCGTCTGGCGCAGTATCTGCTGCGGGTCATCTCGGTGTATTATCAGCAGGTGCCGCCCATCGAAGTCGACGGCATCTTCGGCCCGGCCACCGAAAACGCGGTCCGCGCCTTCCAGCGGATGCAGGGACTTTCGGCGGACGGCATCATCGGCCCGCTCACCTGGCAGGCTCTCTATGACGTATTCCTCGGCATTGCCGAAACCACCGGCCTGGGGGTGGCCTATCCCGGCACGCCGCTGCGCTCCGGCAGTCGCGGGGATAACGTGCTGCTCATTCAGGATTATCTCAATACCATCGCCCGCGCCTATCCGCTGCCGCTCATCACGGCGGACGGTATCTTCGGCCCGGCTACCGAAAACGCGGTCCGCGCCTTCCAGCGGCTGTTCGGCCTTACCGAAGACGGCATCGTCGGCCCCCGCACCTGGGAGCGCATCGTGGCGGTGCGCCTGCTGCTGCGGTAACTTCCGCGCCGTTGTTTGGCGGATCGTGCAGCGCCAAAAGGCCCCCGGCAGGCAGTCCTGTCGGGGGCGGAATATTTTTCTCGTCAGTTATCGGCCGGCTCCTGGGCGGAGCTGTCCGGTCCGGCGTGCTCCGGATGACGCATCCGGGCGGTCAGCCGGCGGCACCGGCGCGCCGAAAGGAAGATCGCGCCCAGCGTCAGCACGGCAAGGGCGGCGGTGCCCGCCAGACCAAAGCTTGCGCCCTGCACAAACAGCAGGCCCAGGGGGTTGGCGGTGTTGCACAGGGTATTAAATTGTCCGGCGCCGTAGGCGGCAGCGTCCAGCTGTGCCGCGGCGTTGGAAAACAGATAGGTCAGCAGGGTGCCGCTGTACAGCATCGCCACCGAACACAGCGCTCCGGTAAAGAGGGAGCGCAGCAGGCACCCGCCGGAAAGCGCCGTCACAAAGATCATCAGGTACAGCAGCATGGCAACGTCCTTTTGCGGCAGCACCAGGTTGCCGGGCAGAACGGCGGCCAGCAGCACCGTTACGGGAACCAGAATGACGGCGGAAAGCAGCGCGGTGGCATTGGCAGCGCCCGCCGCGGCGTTCACCGCCAGGGTCATCGGCAGGCGGCCCCGGTGGAGACAGCGGGCAGCCAGCGGTTCGGTCACCGAAGTGGCCGCACGGGCAAATACCCGCAGCAGGCGGGGCAGCGCAAACAGGCACCCGGCCACGACCAGCGCAAAGGAAACGGCGTCATACGGTGCCAGCCCCGCGGCAAAGCCCATAAGCAGTCCGGCGGCCAGCCCCCACAGCGAAGGCTCCAGCAAAAAGTTTTTGCTGTGTACATGCTCCAGGCTGAAGCGGCGGTCCCGCAGCCCCGGGATGCAGTCCAGCAGCCGGTTCACCAGCCAGGCCAGGGGGGAAGCCCCCACCGCAAAGCTCTGGGTAAAGGTGATATGCTGGGCGCCGGTCAGGCGGCTCACCGGCGCGGCAAAAACGTCCGCCAGCAGCACCTGCAGGATCACCATCATCAGCGCGGCCGCCAGGCCGTACCACATCACGCCGGTCAGCTGCTGGACCAGCGTCCCGATAAAGGCCGCCTGCCACAGGCTCCACAGGTCCAGGTTCAGCACCCGGGTGGCCCGGCACAGCAACAGCAGCAGGTTAAGGACGATCGCGGCCGGCAGTACATAATACAGGATATCGGAGGTAAAGGTGATGCGCGCGGCGGCATCCCAGTGCAGGTTGGCGGCCCCGGTGGAGAGGGAATAGGTCTCCGCCATGGTGTCCACCAGCGTCACCAGCTGGGCGCTCAGGGCGTTCAGCAGCAGCTGGATGGCAACGGTGCTGCCCAGGACCGCCAGGGCGCATTGTCCGGCCCGCTGAAAGCCGGTTTTCGCCGTCAGGCCAATCAGGAAAATGAATACGGGGATCAGCAAAAAGCTGCCCAGTCCGCTTACAATATCATAAAGGGAGTGCAAAAAATCCAAATGACAGACCTCCTTCGGGGAATGCGTCCCATTCATTATAGCGGTGGAATGTGACGATAGTATGAAGAAAAAGCATAAAATCCCATTTTTCAGTCTACCTATTTTCCCATACCACAGGAATAAAGTCAAGCGCTGTATTGCACAGACTGGCGATTTATGGTATTCTAAAGAAAAAACAAAGGGAGGCACCGCCATGATGGAAGAAATAATTCTTAATAATATTTTGTCGACCCTGCAGGAGATCCAAAGAGAGATGGAGCGCCAGACCGAGCTTTTAGAGCGCATGGCGGATAAGAGCGGCTTTAACAGCGGCCTGTGATCCACCAAAAGAGGAGCCGTCCCATGGATCCTCTTTTATCTTCGGGAAAGCAGGGGCTGTCCCCTGCGAAAAGGCATGTGTTCCTTTTGAACGCTAAAAAAAAGAGCCTTTCGGCTCTTTTTTGTTTGGTGCCGCTGACGGGAATCGAACCCGTACGGTGTTTCCACCGAGGGATTTTAAGTCCCTTGCGTCTGCCTGTTCCGCCACAGCGGCAAAAAACCGGTCAAAACCGCTCCCATCATACAATACCCCCCCCGAAAAGTCAAGCATCGGGCTTGACACACCCCCGTCCCGGCAGTATAATATTACGGTAATCAAAACAGCAAAAAAGGCTGTGACGGGATCAGTTCTGCCCCCTTCCCCCTCAGAGAGAAAGCCCTTCGGCTGCAAGGCTTTTGCGGAAAGGCAGATCAGCCGCCCCCGAGCCCCGGTGTGAGGAATGCCGGCGTATGGGATGCGTTAAATCCGAAATAAGCGGCAGCGCCCCGGCGCTGCAATTTGGGTGGTACCACGGAAGCCGGCTTTCGTCCCTTGTTCTCACGCAGGGGAGGAAGGCTGTTTTTTATTGGCCCGCCCGCCGCGTTCCCCCATCAAAGTATTATAAAAAAGAAAGGAAATCACCCCTCTATGAAATGGACAGGACTCAACGAACTGCGCGAAATGTTTTTGGAATTTTTCGTCAGCAAGGGGCACACCCGTCTGCCCTCGGCGCCGCTGGTGCCGCAGGATGAGGCCAGCCTGCTGCTCATCAATTCCGGCATGGCTCCGCTCAAAAAGTATTTTACCCGCCAAAAATTCCTGCCGAACGGCAGCTTCCGCGCCACCAGCTGCCAGAAGTGCATCCGCACCCCGGATATCGAAAATGTCGGCAAAACCGCCCGCCACGGCACCTATTTCGAGATGCTGGGCAACTTCTCCTTCGGCGATTACTTCAAGGAGGACGCCACCCGCTGGGCGTGGGAGTTCATCACCGAAAAGCTGGAGCTTCCGGTGGATAAGCTCTACGTTTCGGTTTATCAGGATGATGACGAAGCCTACGATATCTGGACCCGCCGCCGCGGCGTCGCCCCCGACCACATGGTGCGGCTGGGCAAGGAGGATAACTTCTGGGAGATCGGCTCCGGCCCCTGCGGCCCCTGCTCCGAAATCTACTTTGACCGCGGGCCGGAAAAGGGCTGCGGCCGTCCCGACTGCCATGTGGGCTGCGACTGCGACCGCTACGTCGAATTCTGGAATCTGGTGTTCACCCAGTTCAATTCCGACGGCGAGGGCGGCTACACCCCGCTGGAGCACAAGAATATCGATACCGGCATGGGCCTGGAGCGTCTGGCCTGCATCATGCAGGGGGTGGATAACCTCTTCGAGGTGGATACCGTCCAGAACATCATGAAGAAGATCTGTGAGATCGCCGGGGTCGCCTACCACCAGGATGAGAAAAAGGACGTTTCCATCCGCGTCATCACCGACCACATCCGGTCCACCGTCTTTATGATCGGCGACGGCGTCGTCCCGCAGAACGAGGGCCGCGGCTATGTGCTGCGCCGCCTGCTGCGCCGCGCCGCCCGTCACGGCCGTCTGCTCGGCGTGCGCGAGCCGTTCCTCTACAAGGTGGCCGATACCGTCATTCACGAAAACGAAAGCGCCTATCCCGAGCTGGTCCAGCGCCGGGACTATATCGTCAAGATCATCCGTGTGGAGGAGGAGCGGTTTGCCCGCACCATCGATGCCGGTCTGGATCAGGTCAATACCATTCTTGATAAGCTGACCGCCGAGGGCCAGACCGTCTTCTCCGGCGAGGACGCTTTCCGCCTGTACGATACCTTCGGTTTCCCCATCGATCTGACCCGCGAGCTCTGCGAGGAGCGCGGCATCCGCGTGGATGAAGCGGCGTATAAGACGCTGATGGAAAAGCAGCGCAGCACCGCCCGGGAGGCCACCGCCCGCAACGTCGGCGATGTGGCCTGGGTGGAGGATATCCTCAAGGACGTCCCCGGCGGCGATCAGTTTGTCGGTTACGATAGCCTCACCGCCGAAAGCGAGATTCTTGCCATCGTCTACGAGGGCGAGCGGACGGATGCCGTCGGCGAGGGCGATACCGCCCAGCTGGTGCTCAGCCGCACCCCCTTCTATGCCGAAATGGGCGGCCAGGTGGGCGACCACGGCGTCATCACCTGCGGCGAAAACGTCTTTACCGTCACTGATACCAGAAAATCCGGCTCCGGCCACTTTATCCACATCGGTCACGTCACCCACGGCGCCTTCCAGACCGGCGATACCGTCACCGCCTCGGTGGATGCCGAGCGCCGCATGAACATCATGCGCAACCATACCGCCTGCCATCTGCTGCAAAAGGCGTTGCAGGAGGTTCTGGGCGATCATGTCCATCAGGCCGGCTCCATGGTGGATGATAAAGTCTGCCGCTTCGATTTCTCCCATTTCTCGGCCATGACGTCCGAGGAGATCCGGCAGGTGGAACGCCGTGTCAACGAGCTGATCCTGGAGGCCAACCCCGTCACCGTTTCCGAAATGCCCATCGAGGACGCCAAAAAGCTGGGCGCCATGGCGCTGTTCGGCGAAAAGTACGGCGACGTCGTCCGGGTGGTCAACGCCAACAATAAATCCATCGAGCTGTGCGGCGGCACCCATGTGGATAACACCGCCCGCCTCGGTCTCTTCAAGATCCTGAAGGAATCCTCGGTGGCGGCCGGCATCCGCCGCATCGAAGCCACCACCGGCTGGGGCGTTATGCACGTCCTGCACGATGTGGAAACCACGCTGAATACCGCCGCCGCGGCCTTCAAGCTCAACAGTGCCGCCGAACTCATGGAGCGCATCACGCTGGTGCAAAGCGAGATGAAGGAGCGCGAGCACACCATCGAGGAGCTGCGCCGCAGAATGGCCGGCATCGAAGCCGACGGCCTGTTCGCCGGCGCCAAAAAGCTCGGCGACCTGCAGCTGGTCGTGGCGACGATGCAGAATACCAAGCCCGAGGCCCTGCGGATGCTCAGCGATAATATCCGCGAGCGCAGACCGGACAGCGTCGCGGTGCTGACCGGCGCCGACAGCGGCAAGACCACGCTGGTGGTCAGCCTCGGCCGGCAGGCGGTGGAAAAGGGCCTGCACGCCGGCAAGATCATCAAAGCCATCACCGCCATCACCGGCGGCGGCGGCGGTGGCCGCCCCGAAAGCGCCATGGGCTCGGTTGCCGACCCCTTCAAGGTGGATGAAGCCATCGCGGCGCTGCCCGGGCTGCTGCAGGATATGCAAAAGTAATATTCCCTTGCTGAAAAATTAGGAGGTGCCGTTATGGCCGATTGTATCTTTTGCCGCATCGCCGCGGGCGAAATCCCCTCTAACAAGCTGTACGAGGACGACCAGCTGCTGGCCTTCTACGATCTGGATCCCCAGGCGCCCACGCACTTTCTGGTGATCCCCAAGGTCCACATCGCTTCTGTTGCGGAAATCACCCCGCAGAATTCCGCCGTCATCGCCCATATCTACGAGGTCATCGCCCGGCTGGCGGCGGAGCTCGGTCTGGAGCAGGGCTTCCGGGTCGTCACCAACTGCGGGCCGCAGGGCGGGCAGACGGTGCCGCACCTGCACTTCCATGTGCTGGCGGGCCGCGATATGACCTGGCCCCCCGGCTGATATCCCCGCAAACTTCCCTGTAAAGGCCCCCGCCCGTCCGGCGGGGGCTTTGCCCTGCCGGCAGCTTGGCGCTTGCAACGGCTGCCATGTTATGCTATAATATCACCAAATTCCTTACAGCAAGGAGAGCGCTCATGGCTAAAAATGATAAAAAAATCTACGAAGGCTACAAAAAGCACCAGAAGCTCTGGAACGGTATCATCATCGTGTTCCTGTTTATCGTTGCCGTTGCCGTCGCGGTGCTGACTGGCCAGCTCAAGCTGGAAGCCCAGCCGGTCGTTCTCGGGGAGCATCCCCTCACCTGGTTCCACTGGGTCATGCTGGTCATTCTGGTCGTGCTGCTCGGCTTCGGCATCGTCGCCCTCAAGCGGGACAGCAGCGAAAAGCAGCAGGAGATCTACCGGCAGGAGCGTGAGGAAGCCATTCGTCTGCGGCAGGAGGTCATGGAGGAACGCCGCCAGGAGATGCAGGATTCCTACGAGGCCATGAAGCGCCGCCGCGCCGAACGGCTTGCCGCCCGGCAGGCCGCGGAGCAGGAAAAAGCTCCGCAGACCGGGGACGGTGCAGAGTCTGCGCCGTCCGCGGAACCCACCGAGCCCCAACAGCAGGATTGACTCTTGACATTTTTCCGCAAAAGGTCTACAATACCCGCATAATCCCAAAGCGTTAAGAGAAAAGTACAGCGCGCCTCGGCGTTTTTGCAGAGAACGGGCGGCACAGGCTGCAACCGCCCGTAAAATCAAGAGGACCGCGTACCGCCTTTTCCAGCGCGGTGCAAATCGCCGCCGGCCCGGCCCCGTTATCCGCCGCAATGAAGTGGGCTTCGGCCCGATTCGGGTGGAACCGTGGGATAGGAACTGTCTCACCCCGGCTGTTTTCCCCTGTGTGGGGGGAAAGCAGCCTTTTTTGTTGCTTTCGGCAGCCCCGTCCCGCCCCGCCGCTCTCTTGCATACCCACAAAAATGGAGGAATAGAATCATGATCAAAGTTACGCTCAAAGACGGTTCGCTCCGCGAACTGGAAGCGCCCGTGTCGGTTGCCGAATTCACCAAGGGGATCAGCATGGGCCTGTACCGCAGCGCCTGCTGCGCGCTGGTGGATGGCAAGGTCGCCGATCTCTGCGACGTCATCGACCGGGACTGCTCCCTCGAGATCCTCACCTTTGAGGATGAGCAGGGCCGCCGCGCCTTCAACCATACCGCCTCCCACATTCTGGCGCAGGCGGTGCAGCACCTGTTCCCCGGCGTCAAATTCGCCATCGGCCCCGCCATCGAAAACGGCTTTTACTACGATTTTGATGTCGAGACCCCCTTCACCCCCGAGGATCTGGAAAAGCTGGAGGCCGAAATGGCCGCCATCGTCAAGCAGGATCTGCCCATCGAGCGGTTTTCCCTGCCGATCGGGGAAGCCAGAAAGCTCATGGCGGACCAGCCCTACAAGCTGGAGCTCATCGAGGAGCACGCCGGCCGCGGCGAGGAGATCTCCTTCCGCCGACAGGGCGATTTTACCGACCTGTGCGCCGGCCCCCATCTGATGAGCACCGGTCCGGTCAAGGCCGTCAAGCTCACCTCCTGCACCGGTGCCTATTGGCGGGGCAGCGAAAAGAACAAGATGCTCAGCCGCATCTACGGCTGCGCCTTCCCCAAGCGCAGCCAGCTGGAAGAATACCTGGCCGCCCAGGAGGAAGCCCGCCGCCGCGACCACAACAAGCTGGGCCGCGAGCTGGAATACTTCACCACCGTGGATGTGATCGGCCAGGGCCTGCCGGTGCTGCTGCCCAAGGGCGCCCGGGTGGTGCAGCTGCTGCAGCGCTGGGTGGAGGATACCGAGCAGAAGCGCGGCTATCTGCTGACCAAGACCCCGCTGATGGCCAAGCGGGAGCTTTACAAGATCTCCGGCCACTGGGACCACTACCTCGACGGGATGTTTGTGCTGGGCGACCCGCACGACCTTACCAAGGAATGCTTTGCCCTGCGCCCCATGACCTGCCCGTTCCAGTATCAGGTGTTCCTCAACCGCGCCCGCAGCTACCGCGATCTCCCCATGCGTCTGGGCGAGACCTCCACGCTGTTCCGCAACGAGGATTCCGGTGAGATGCACGGCCTTATCCGGGTGCGCCAGTTCACCATTTCGGAGGGCCACATCATCCTGCGTCCCGACCAGCTGGAGGAGGAGTTCCGCGGCTGTCTGGAGCTGGCCAAGTACTGCCTGGAGACCGTCGGTCTGCTGGAGGACTGCACCTTCCGCTTCTCCCAGTGGGATCCCAACAATACCGAAAAGTACATCGGCACGCCGGAGCAGTGGGAGGAAGCCCAGGGCATCATGGGCAAGATCCTCGATCACCTCGGCATTCAGTATACCGTCGGCATTGATGAGGCCGCCTTCTACGGCCCCAAGCTGGATATCCAGTACCGCAATGTCTTCGGCAAGGAGGATACCATCGTTACCATCCAGATCGACCAGCTGCTGGCCGAGCAGTTCGATATGTCCTACATCGACCAGAACGGCCAGAAGGTGCGCCCCTACATTATCCACCGCACCTCCCTTGGCTGCTACGAGCGCACGCTGGCCTACATGATCGAAAAATATGCCGGCGCGCTGCCCACCTGGCTGTCGCCCACACAGGTGGCGCTGCTGCCTATCGCCGACCGCCATCTTGACTATGTTTACGAGATCAAAAAGGCGCTGGAGGAGCGCGGCGTGCGGGTCATGGTGGATGACCGCAACGAAAAGATCAACAAAAAGATCCGTGACAGCCAGATGGAAAAGATCCCCTATATGCTGGTGGTCGGTGACCGCGATGTGGAAAACGGCACCGTTTCGGTCCGTTCCCGCAAGGAGGGTGACCTCGGCGCCATGGTGCCGGCGGAGTTCTACGCCAAACTCACCGAGGAGATTGAGACCCGCGCCCGCTGATTTTTTCCGCGAACCGTCACATTCCGTTTACAAAACCAACAAGAAATCCGGTGCTGTCGGTGGTATACTGACAGCATCGGTTTTTCTGTCCCACCCCCGTTTAAGGGACCGGACTGGACAACTTTACTCATCTTTGCTATAATATTAGTTCGTAAAAACAGGCAGGAAAGGAGGATACTGCGATGTCGGAGCAAAAACAGCCCCAAACCCGCGCCCTGACGGCGGAAGATACCGAACCGGTGGATACCGCCAAGGCGCTGGAACTTATCGAAGCCGGCCAGGCGGCGGCGGACGTCGGGGCACAAATTGCCGCCCGCACCAGACGGCCCAAAAAGCCCCGCCGGGGCAAACCGTCCCATGCCCTTCCGCCGCAGTCCCCCGTGCAGGCAGAGGAGCCTGCCCTGCAGCCGGAAAACGGCGCGGCGGAAGAAACCCCGACGCCGCAAAAGGCACCGGAGCCGTCAGCGGCCAAAGAGTCGGCACAGGCCGGCGACAGCAGCAACGGCTGGCAGCCTTCCCAGCCGCAGCCCGAACCCAAAAAGCAAAAATCCGAAAAAGAACAAAAAAAGCAGAAGGAGAAAAAAGCCAAGCAAAAACAGCAAAAGCAGCAAAAGCAGAGAGACGGGACCAAAGAATCGCTTACGCTGTCCCAGCAAACGGACCGGCTGTTCCATTCGCTCCACGATGGCTGCTACTATATCGGGGCACGGCTGCTGCGGGAATTCCATGCGGTTCGCCGGTCGCTGCGGCGCTTTTTCACGGCGGCCCGGGCACACCTCACCGCTGCCGCCCGGCGGCTGGCACACCGCATTTCCCTGCGTGCCGCGCATTTCAGCGATGAGCTGCTGTTCCCGTACCGTATCCTGAAAAATGAGACCGAAACCCTGGCCGCTGCCCTGCGGGATAAGACCCCGGAGGGACGTTCGGCGCGCCGGGAGGCCTGGCGGGATTACGGTCGGGCGGTGGCGCGGCCGCTTAACCGCATTGCCAATTTCTTCGCGCCCATCTTCGGGCTGGCGATCCTGGCGGGGGTCATTTCCTTCTTCAATTCCTTCACCTTTGCGCTGCAGGTGGAATATAACGGCGAGACGCTGGGCTACATCGCGGAAGAAAGCGACTTCTACCAGGCCCGGGACGCCATGCTGGACCGCCTGATCAACGAGGAGTATATCCCCCCGGAGGATACCATTCCCGCCCTTTCGCTCGCGGTCGTCCGGCAAAAGGAGCTGATGACCAAAGAGGAGCTGACCGACGCCATCATGCGCTCCTCCGGCAACGAGCTGGTGGAAGCCTCCGGCTTCTATCTGGAGGGCAAGTTCCTGGGTGCGCTGGAGGACGGCAACGAATTCCTGCTCTACATGGATAAGGTGCTCAGCAACTACCGCACCGGGGAAGAGCACGAAGTGGTGCGCTTCACCAAGAATATCCGGCTGGAGGACGGGGTGTACCCTGTCAGCTCGCTGATGAGCGTTTCCACGCTGCAAAGCTATCTGC
Source organism: Oscillospiraceae bacterium (assembly GCA_004554485.1). Taxonomy (GTDB): domain Bacteria; phylum Bacillota; class Clostridia; order Oscillospirales; family Ruminococcaceae; genus Angelakisella. Next base: position 18,570 of record SFLS01000018.1, read on the forward strand.
GCAGCAACAAGGAGCTCAAGCGTACCTACACCGCCCGGCCCGGCGAGACCATCGCCGCCATTGCCAAGCGGTACGGCCTTTCGGTGGAGGAGATGTTTGAGCTCAACGACGAGCTGGAGGAGTATCTTACCGCCCTGCGCCAGCTGCAGCTCGGCTATGATCCCGATACGGTGCAGCTGCCGGAATCCGGCACCGGCATTGAGGAATGGAACGCCGCCAACGAGTGGCTGGACGGGGAGGAAACGAACGGGGAAAGTCCGCTGGAGGTCGCTGTCAACAATGGCATGATCCTGTATCAGGGTCGGCTCTACTGGCCGGAGGATCTGCCGGAGGGCGCCGCCGAGGCGCTGGCGGCTGCCGCGGCAGACAGCACCGCCCTGTATCGGCTGCAGTACGGCGTTACCGCCGAACCGCCGGAGGACGAAGCGGCGGAGAAAGCCGCCTCTTCGGCCAATCTGGCCGGCACGGCCGCGCCGACCGACCCTGTCGTTTCCACGGCTCTGGCAGAGGACGGCGAGGCGGCGGAGACCGCGGCAGCCGCTGCCGAAACCGGGGAGCCGGTACAGACGGTGGCGCTGACGCCGCTGGACCAGGTGCCGCTGCAGGGCGATGAGGAACTGCTGGTGGTACAGGTGGATGTGGAGCTGGGGATCCAGGTGACCCGCCGGGAGACCTACACCGCAAAGGTCCCCTTCGGTACCACCTACCAGGATAACAACAAGAAGCCGGTGGGCGATAATTCCGTCATTTCCGTCGGTATTTACGGCAGCGAGGAGGTCACGGCGGATGTGACCTACATCGACGGCGTCCGGGTGGGCGAAACGGTGCTGAACCGGGTCCGCACCAAGGAGCCGGTCAATCAGGTCATTTCCCGCGGCGTTCTCTCCATCGAGGAGTACTTCGGCGCGACTGGCGGCAGCTTCATCTGGCCTGCCGACGGCGGCTACTACAACGGCTCGCTGGGCAGCTACTACGGCCACACCGGCATGGATATTGCCTGCCCGATCGGCACCACGGTGCGCGCCTCCAAGAGCGGTACCGTCACCACGGCGCTGAACTACGGCTATAACTACGGCTATGGCAGAACGGTGGTCATCAACCACGGCTATGGCCAGATCACCCGGTATGCCCATATGTCCAGCGTCACTGTCAGCGTGGGACAGTATGTCCAGCAGGGTCAGGTCATCGGCTACAGCGGCAGCAGCGGCAACTCTTCCGGGCCGCACCTGCATTTCGAGATCCGTATCGACGGCATTATCAAGGCGCCGGAGAAATATATCGGCTACTACTACAACCGCTGAGCGTTCAGCGGACCGGCGCCCCGACGAAGGCTTCTTCGCCGGGGCGCTTTTTGCGGTCTGCGGCCCCTTTTCCGCAGGCTTCTGCGCCGCCCGGGTTCCGCGCCCCGCCGGGAGGTCCCGCCGAGGGCGGGGCCTCCCCACAGCCGGCGAAGCCGGTCGCCGGAGCTTCGCTCCGGGGCGGGGCGCGGCGCTGCCGCCTTTAGCGGACCGGCGTTACGGTGACCTGCAGCGTCAGCTCATCCTGGGGGGCCGCTCCCAAAGCGTAAACGGTAAGGACGCCGTCCTGATTGGCGGCGGTCAGTACCGTAACGCCCTGCTGCTGCAGCAGCATCAGCTGTTCCGCGGTAGGCTGCAGGTTGACCAGGGCTGCCGCAGGCAGCCCTGCCAGGGCAGCGGTCTGGGCATAGGGGCCGCTGCCGCTCCAGCCGCCGGCCGCCAGTGTGATGCTGCCCAGCGTTACGCCGGCATCTCCGGTGTCGCCTTTGGGACCTTGCGGGCCCTGGGGACCGGTCTCGCCGGGGTCTCCCTTGGGACCGGCGGGGCCGGTTTCCCCGGTGTCGCCTTTGGGGCCCTGTGGGCCGGTTTCACCGGTCTCTCCCTTGGGACCGGCGGGGCCGGTTTCCCCGGTGTCGCCTTTGTCGCCCTTGGGGCCCTGCGGGCCGGTCTCACCGGTCTCTCCCTTGGGACCGGCGGGGCCGGTTTCGCCGGTGTCGCCTTTGTCGCCTTTGGGGCCCTGCGGGCCGGTTTCCCCACAAAACAGGCCGGCGTCGGCATCGGCGCGGACCGAAGCTGCCGTTTGTGCGGCGGCTTCGGCGGTGGTGAGCAGCTGCTGCACCAGGGTGGGGGTCGGTTCCTGCGGGGTGTTTTCGGCGGGCTGGGCGCCGGTGCAGATGAGCCCCAGGGAACACTCCACGGTGGGGAGCACCACCTCCTGCGCGCGGGTGCCGTACACCCCGGCCATCAGGTGCGTCCCCGCGGTCTGCAGGCACTCCCACGGGACGGTACAGCAGTTTTCCTCATCCAGCAGGCAGCTGACGCTGACCTGGCCGGCACGAAAGACGGCGGTTCGGGTAAGGCCTTCCCACTCCGGGGAAAAGCAGAACCGCACCTGAACCGCCTGGACCATGCCGCTGGTGAGCAGCACGGACTGGGCCACCGTGATGGCGGCCTTGCTGACTTGACAAATGATCATAAGCTCCTCCTACTAAAAAAATACCCCTGCACTAATGCGCGCAAAACGGGGCTTTTTTGCAGCGTTTGGGTTAAGATCACACAATAATTTACAAAAAATTTACGACTGGGACGGAAACTTCGAATTCATAAGGGCGGTTTGGACGGATTCTTCGAGGGGGGCGCGGCGGGCGGCGGAGAGCCCGTCCGGCGGGCGAAGGAAGGCGGGCGCAGCGCAGCGGGGGAGGGCGGCCCGGCAGGGGCGCCCGACGGAAGCGGAGGCTGCGCCCGCCGGGGTTCGAGGGCGGGATCCGGGCAGGCGGGGAGATTTGGACGGGGGAAAAGAGACGCTCCGCCATGGGCGTACCGGCAGCTCCTGCAACTGAAACGCCCGGTACAACAGGCAAGCGAAGGCCGCTGCCCGGCGGCAGAAGGAAGGGAGTACAGAAAATTTACAGGATGATTACAAAAAATGGTATTTCTCCTTGACAAGAGGACGAGAGAGGCGTAAAATACAATAGAATAATTGTAGATAGTTTACAAATTATTTGTTCAATTTGTCCCTCCCCCGCCGGGGGAATCTTTACGATAACAAACGAAAGAAAGGATGGACCCATAACCAATGGTAGAGATGAAACTGTGGCTGGTAATAGCCGCAGCGATCGCTCTCGTGCTGGTGGCCGGTGTCGTCGCCTTTTTTCTGGGCGTTAAGTATAGAATGAAGGTCGCTGAGGCAGAGCTTGGTTCCGCGGAAGAGGAAGCCAAGCGCTTGATCAGCGATGCCATTAAGACCGCCGAGAGCAAGAAAAAGGAGTCACTGGTAGAGGCTAAGGACGAGATCTATCGCATGAAAAGCGAAGCGGACCGGGAGCTGAAGGAACGTCGCAGCGAGGTCCAGCGGCAGGAACACCGCCTGCAGCAGAAGGAAGAAAACCTGGATAAGAAGATCGACAACCTGGAAAAGAAGGAAGAAGCGCTGCAGCGCCGCCAGGCTGAGGCCGAGGAACGGCTGCAGGAAGTGGAGCAGATCAAAAAGAGCCAGTTTGAAATGCTGGAAAAGGTCTCCGGCTTCAGCAAGGAGCAGGCCAAGGACTATATGCTGCAGATGCTGGAAAATGAGCTGACCCACGAAAAGGCGCTGAAGATCACCCAGTTTGAGCAGCAGCTGAAGGAGGAAAGCGACGAAAAGGCCCGCGAGATCCTTTCGACCGCGATTCAGCGCTGCGCCAGCGACCATGTGGCGGAGGTTACCGTTTCGGTGGTGCCGCTGCCCAACGATGAGATGAAGGGCCGCATCATCGGCCGCGAAGGACGCAATATCCGCACGCTGGAGAACCTGACCGGTGTGGATCTCATCATCGACGATACCCCCGAGGCCATCACCCTTTCCTGCCACGACCCCGTCAAACGGGAGATCGCGCGGCTTTCGCTGGAAAAGCTCATTCAGGACGGACGCATCCATCCGACCCGCATCGAGGAAACGGTGGAAAAGGCCCGCCGCGAGGTGGAGACCAAGATCAAGCAGGACGGCGAGCGCGCGGTGATCGAAACCGGCGTGCACCACCTGCATCCCGAGCTGATGAGGCTGCTGGGCCGGATGCGTTACCGCACCAGCTACGGCCAAAACGTACTGGAGCATTCCATCGAGGTGGCGAAGCTGGCCGGCAGCATGGCGGCCGAGCTGGGACTCGACCCCACCCTGGCGCGCCGTGCCGGGCTGCTGCATGATATCGGAAAATCGCTGACCCACGAGATCGAGGGCAGCCATGTGGCCATCGGCGTGGAGCTGGCCAAGAAGTTCAAGGAAAGCCCGGAAGTGATCCATGCCATAGAGGCGCACCACGGCGACGTGGAGGCCAAGACTGTCGTTGCCTGCCTGGTGCAGGCGGCGGATGCCGTTTCGGCGGCGCGGCCCGGCGCACGGCGTGAAAACCTGGAGAACTACATCAAGCGGCTGGAGAAGCTGGAATCCATTGCGACCTCCTTTGAGGGGGTGGAGAAATCCTACGCCATCCAGGCGGGACGGGAGATCCGTATCATCCTGAAGCCCGAGGTCATCAGCGACGACCAGATGGTCATCGTGGCGCGGGAGATCGCCAAGAAGATCGAGGAGGAGATGGACTATCCCGGTCAGATCAAGGTGAACGTGGTGCGGGAGACCCGTGCCGTGGACTACGCCAAATAAGCGAAAAAAGCAAGCGCCCCCGCAGAGCGGGGGCGCTTTTTATGGGCAGGAGGACGGGAGGAGGAAGGGAAAGAAGGCCCCGCAGTCCGCGGCGGGCAGGGACCGGCGGCGTTGATTTGCAGAGGAAGAGATGATATAATGGGGCATGACGAAAAGGGAGTGGTTCTGTGAAAAAGTATCTGCCTTCAATCCTGCTTCTGGCGCTGTTTGAGGCGGTGGCGGTGACGCTGTGGCTGACCAAGGATAATCTGTTCTACCTGTTCAACTTCAGTTACATCGGGGTTTCGCTGGCGCTGGGAATGCTCCTGTACGCCCGCAATTACCGGTACGCGCGGCAGACGGTGCAGCTCCTGGTGGGGCTGTATATGCTGGTGTATCTGGGGCTGATTTGCGGGGAGAATATGCAGATCGAAGGGTTCTGGTATTACCTGTTTACCGGGGTATTTGAAGCGGCGACGATCCACTATGCGGTGGCAAAGATTTTCGGGCCGCTGCTGTTCGGGCGGGGATGGTGCGGTTATGCCTGCTGGACCGCGATGGTGTTGGACTTTTTGCCCTACAAGACGCCGCAGCAGCCGCGAAGGAACATCGGATGGATACGGTATCTCGTGTTTGCGGCATCGCTTATCTTTGTCGCGGCGCTGTTCCTGGCACAGGCAGGACATATCGAGCGGATTATGTTCTGGGCGTTTATCGTCGGGAACGCCGCATACTACGCGGTGGGGATCGTGCTGGCGTACCGGTTCCGGGATAACCGTGCGTTCTGCAAGTACATCTGCCCGATCACCGTATTCCTGAAGCCGATGAGCTATTTTTCGCTGTTCCGCGTAACATGCGACAAGGAGAAGTGCATCAGCTGCGGCAAGTGCAAACGGGTCTGCCCGATGGAGGTGGACGTGACCGACAATTCGCGCAAGAGGAAAAACGGGACC
>SFLS01000040.1 GCA_004554485.1 Oscillospiraceae bacterium
GCGCAGGATCCGCTCGTCGGCGTCGGTATCCACAAAGATCTTGATATCCATTTCTCCGGCCAGTTCCTCATCGGCAAAGATCAGGATCCCCTCCACAATGATGACCTTGGTGGGGCGCACCTCCTCGGTGCGGTCAGTGCGGTTGTGGATGGAATAATCGTACACCGGGCAATGGACGGTACGCCCCGCTTTGAGAGAGCGCAGATCCTCAATAAGCAGCGAAGTATCGAACGAATCGGGGTGGTCATAATTGAGCTGACAGCGCTTTTCATAGGGCAGCTCATCGTGGCGCTTGTAGTAGCTGTCGTGGTGCAGCACACACACATTCTCCCCAAAGTATTCCTGCAGCTTTTCGGTCACCGTGGTCTTGCCGCTGCCGGTCCCGCCTGCAATGCCGATCACCATCGTATTCATACCCGTTTCCTCCCCGGCTTTGCGCCCCCATATTATCCTCACTGTATCATACTTTATCATATTTCGGCAGCGTTCGCAACGCTATTTGTGCCGCCAAAAAACACCGTTTACTAAAAAGCACTCGACGACCGGCCCAAAATGTGGTATCATGGAATCAGAATAAAACACCCAAAACAAAAAGGAGGATTATTGATGTCTACTCCCCATAACGCTGCCCAAAAGGGCCAGATCGCCTCTTCGGTGCTGATGGCGGGCGACCCGCTGCGCGCCCAGTTCGTGGCCGAAAACTACCTGCAGTCCCCTGTCTGCTATAATACCGTCCGGGGAATGTTGGGCTACACCGGCACATACCGCGGGGTGCCGGTCTCGGTAATGGGACACGGCATGGGCATCCCCTCCATCGGTATTTACAGCTATGAGCTGTTCCACTTCTATGATGTGGAAAATATCATCCGCTTTGGCAGCGCCGGCGCGCTGCATCCCGACCTGCGCCTGGGGGATATCGTAATCGCACAGGGGGCCTGCACCGACAGCAACTATATGGCGCAGTTCCAGCTGCCCGGCACCTACGCCCCCATTGCGGATTGGAAGCTGCTTTCCACCGCCGCCCGCCTGGCTGATGAACGCAGCCTGAAGCATATGGTGGGCAATGTACTTTCCAGCGATTGCTTCTACTCCGCCCACCCGGAGCGCACCGACCTGTGGCGCCCGATGGGTGTGCTGTGCGTGGAAATGGAGCTGCCCGCCCTGTATGCCAATGCGGCCTACGCCGGCAAGCGGGCGCTGGGCATTCTGTCCATCAGTGATATCATCGGCAAAAACGAAGAACTGAGCCCCGAGGACCGGCAGACCAAATTCACCAATATGATGGAGCTGGCGCTGGATACAGTAACTTCCCTTTGAGCGGAGAACAAACCCGCTGGACTGCCGGAATGAGAACCCCTTGCGGGAATAAGATAAAAAGAAAAAGCCCTGCGGGGCTTTTTCTTTTTGCGAAATCCTTTCTTTGGCGCAGAACCCCACTTGAGGAGGAACCATACGGCAGTTCCGGGGCTACTGCATCTTCGCAGCTTAATAATATCACCATATAAATATTAAGTAAAGTGTAATTTACACTAATTTTTGTGTGTATATTGTAGTTGTTTTGCCCCCTACAATAGGGGTGAGGTGATAAAAGTGCTGCGAATTGAGCGAGATGAATATGTAAATCGAACTTTCCGCATGAATAAAAAGCTGGTAGACCGCATGGAACAGGTATGTAACGCCAAAAATATTTCACTAAATAAACTGATGGTGATTTGTGTGGAATATGCACTGGATAACCTGGAGGAGGACGAGCCGGAGCAATAAGGTAACCGGACACCTCCAGCTGCTGATCAACGACCTGAAAACAAAGAACGCATAAAAAGAGAGTATCACCATAGCGGGATACTCTCTTTTTAAACACGCCATTCACTGGCGGCGAACACCGTTTTCATCAAAGGTCGCCTGCAGCTTCTTTTCCACCACAAAAATGGAAACCAGGAGCGGAACGATTTGCAGCAGGCAAAGGACCCCGCCGAAAATGCCGACGGATTCCGTTTTTTCACCCAGAAAAAGCAGCATCAGCACCACGGTGGCAATCAGCTCCACCCAGCCCCATCGCTGCCAAAGCCGGCCGCATTCCCGATGGGCAAAAACCCAGGTTTCGCGGTTTTTCATGGAACGGGCGGTGCGGTAGCCGAGAATATAGTTGATCTCCCGGGGCGGATGATACTGCATCATCCATCCTGCACAGATCATCACAAGCGGGATCAGCAGATCGCAGCAAAACATAAAAATCCAGAAGCCCACCCGTTACTCCTCCTTTTTGCGGGATTCCCAGTAGGCCCGGGCGGCCTGCTCGGTTTTGTTATCCCCGTATTCGTAGTAACGTGTCCCGACAAGATCATCCGGCAGGTACTGCTGTGCAACCCAATGGTTGGGAAAATCGTGAGGGTAGAGGTAATTCTGTCCCTTTTGCGTCACCTCGGCACTGTCGCAGTGAACATTCTGCAGGCAGCGGGGAAAGCCCTGTCCCCTGCCCTGCCGGATATCGGCCATAGCGGCATTGATGGCCTGATAGGAGGCATTGGATTTGGGGGCGGTGGCCAGCAGCACCGCCGCTTCCGCCAGCGGGATGCGGGCTTCCGGCAGGCCCAGCTGCACGGCGGCATCCACGCAGGCTTTTACCGTTACGATAGCCTGCGGATAGGCCAGCCCAATATCCTCGGCCGCAATGACCAGCAACCGCCGGCAGGGGGAAAGCAGGTCGCCGGCTTCCAGCAGACGGCCCAGGTAATGCACAGCGGCATCGGGGTCGGAACCGCGAATGGACTTTTGCAGTGCCGAAAGGAGATCAAAATGCTGGTCGCCCTCGCGGTCGTAGCGCATGGCGCTGCGCTGGGCGGCTTCCTTTGCATCGGCCAGCGTGATGACCGGCTGCCCGGTGGTGGCCAGCGCGCCTAACGCACAGATCTCCAGTGCGTTGGCAGCCTTGCGCACATCGCCGCCACAGCAGGCGGCTATATGCGCCAGGGCGCCCTCCTCGGCAGTCAGACCGGGATACTGCTGCCGCAGCTTTTCCAGCGCCGCGGCAAGGTATTTCTGCACCTCTGCCGCTTCCACGGGTTTAAACTCAAATACCGTACAGCGGCTGAGAATGGCGTTGTAGACGTAGAAATACGGGTTTTCGGTGGTAGAGGCAATGAGGGTAATGGAGCCGTCCTCGATGTATTCCAGCAGCGTCTGCTGCTGTTTTTTATTCAGGTACTGGATCTCATCCAGATACAGCACCACACCGCCCATGGCGTCAAAGCCGCCCAGTTCGGCAATAAGCGCCTTGATATCCCCGGTAGAGGCGGTTGTGCCATTGAGACGGTAGAGCTTTTTGCCGGCGCCCGCCGCAATGATGCGCGCGGCAGTGGTTTTCCCCACGCCGGACGGCCCGTAAAAGATGAGATTGGGTAAGGTGCCGCTTTGGGCAATACGGCGCAACAGGCCCGTGGGCCCCAGCAAATGCTGCTGCCCTACCATTTCATCCAGGCTTTGCGGACGGATACGGTCTGCAAGCGGTGCCGCCATGGTCTTGTCCTCCTTTTCTGGCTCCTGCAGTAGGGGGTGGGGCACCCGCAGGGCCGGCCGCCGAAGGCGGCCGCCGCGCGCCTGTGGCGCGCGGGCTCCGGCTGCGCCGGAGCGCCCTGCGGGCGCCCCCGGGGAAGGAGCTGGAACTTTGATACCGTTATTCTACCACACTTTCGGCCGTTTGGGAACTGCTTTTGGCGAACAAATTTTCGGCCTTCTCCGTGTCGGCAGCTTCGCCCTGCGCTGAAGTCGGCTCGGGGGCGGCCATTTCCTCCTCCGGTGGAATTTCCGCCGGCTGGGGTAGCGGCAGCAGCACCCAGTCGCCGTAAGGCTGCACGGCGTAGATTACCCCGCAGGCAATACGGTCGCCGGAATTGCCTGCGGGCTGGGAGGTAAAGTCATCCACCCCTTTATGCAGGATAACGGTGCGGCCTACGATCTCCTCGGCGGTCAGATCGCCCAGAAGCGTCACGCTCCACGCAAAGCCGGTGGCGGTGACTACCGACGGCAGATCGCCGGCGTGGCAGGGGTGTGCCGCGGCAGTAGGATTATAGTGCCCGCCGGCCTTGGCAAAGGCGTCGCCGCATCCGCTGCCTTCATGGATATGTAGTCCAAAAAACCGCTTGCGGCAGGGAGGCTGTGCGGTGGGCAGCCCCCGCAGCGATGACATGACCAGCACACCGAGCGGCGTCTGATAAAAGCGCAGCTCGCCGTTTATTTCCGGGAACTCCTCCCCGCCCTGTACCACGGCGATGGCCTGCGGACGGCTGCGCAGCATCACGAGGAACTGCCCGCCGGGGATCAGCTGATGGTTCTGCATAGAAAAACACCTCCGAACCATATTATGCGGCACCAGCAAAAAAGCTCCCCCGCAGGGGAGCTTTTTTGCTGAAAGTGGGATGTTCTATTTTTTGCGGGTAAGGGCCGCCATGCCGAGAAGGGACACAACAGCCAGCGCAGCGGCTGCGCTGACAAAATCATTCGCGCCGGTGTCGGGGGTTCTCGTCCGTTTCTGGGGGCGTGGTTGCAGCATCATTGTGGTAGGTATCCAGCTGTCCATGGAAAGTACAGCCCTCAATATTTATCGTGTCTTTGGTAGGAGTTGTATCGCCATTATACATCCCGCCGTTTACACCTAAACTTGCATTATCTATAAACTCGATGTTTTTACATTAAAAATGCCCTCGGCGACAGTCCATGTCGGATAACCGCCAGCCGCCGGGGGATATCGTCGGTGCAGCCGGTATACCGCGTCCCGTCCCGGCATTCCAGCATATAGACCCACCAGCCCACAGCGTCCCCCTCCCGGGCATAGACCGGTTCGGAACAAAAAAACCGCCACAGTGGATAGTCTGTGGCGGAATGGCGCGCTGTAAGGGATTCGAACCCCTGGCCTTCTGGTCCGTAGCCAGACGCTCTATCCAGCTGAGCTAACAGCGCATTTGCTTTTGACAGCTTAATTATACTATCACATCGGGAGAAAATAGTCAATTCTTTTTTTGGCTTTTTTCAAAATCTTTTATTTTTTCGGGGCATTTTAACGAGCGGCGGCTCTTGCATTTTGGCCCGAAGTATAGTAGAATAAGGAGCATCTCCTCTCACTGTAACTCGGAGACAAATAATCCGGAGACGTATCGAAGTGGTCATAACGGGACTGACTCGAAATTTTAGGGCTGCTTGGTCGTTTCGTCCGCCGGAAATCCTTGATATAAAAGGGTTTTCAAAATCAAAAATCGAATATTTTTCAGTGTTCTCTCCTGCTTTTCTCTCCAAAAAATTTTTGAGTTAAAAGCGGACAGAAATATACGGAGATGTACCCAAGTGGTTGAAGGGTCCGCACTCGAAATGCGGTAGGTCGGGAGTTCCCCGGCGCAAGAGTTCAAATCTCTTCATCTCCGCCACCATATCGGAGCAAAGTTCGCTTTGCTCCGATATTTTTTTCTTCATTATTCACTTCTATCGGCAATCTCCCACTTGCTTGTAAAATTACCGCTTTCAGGTAATTCAAGCCCTGTTTCCATTGCCTGTGCCGAGGTGATTTTGGAGCTGTAATCAAGGTGCGCATAGATATTTGCTGTCGTGGTAAAATCGCTGTGCCCAAGCCACTCCTGAATGTGCTTGAGGGGCACGCCGTTTGCAAGCAATAAGCTTGCGCAGCTATGACGAAGATCGTGAAAGCGCATACGGCGCAGTCCGTGCCTTTCAAGAAACTTCGGAAAAGCCGAT
>SFLS01000041.1 GCA_004554485.1 Oscillospiraceae bacterium
ATGCTCTGATAAAAGGATTGAAGAAACAGAGAAAAGACAAATAGCAAAAAAGGTCTTGCCGACTGGTGAAAGTCAGCAAGACCTTTTTCTTAGGATATGGAGGATTTACCCGCAAACCACCCGCTATACAGGAGTGAGCAAAGTAAATCCGGTTTTGGTATCTGCTATCAATTTGCTATCAAATGCCCCGTTTCCGCTTCAAAAACCCAGTGTTTTCAAGGCTTTGCGGGTTTTGTCAGTTATTCCCACTCAATTGTCGCCGGGGGTTTGCTGGTGATATCGTACACGATGCGGTTGATGTGATCCACCTCGTTGATGATCCGTCCGGAGACTTTCTCCAGCACATCGTAGGGGATCCGGGCCCAATCCGCCGTCATAAAATCGGTAGTGGTCACGCCGCGCAGCGCCAGCGTGTAATCGTAGGTGCGGAAGTCCCCCATCACGCCCACCGAGCGGTTGTTGGTGAGTACCGCAAAATACTGGTGCACCTTGCGGGAAAGTCCGGCCGCCGCCAGTTCCTCGCGGAAGATCGCATCCGCATCCCGCAGGATCTCCAGCTTGTCCCGGGTCACCTCGCCGATGACCCGGATAGCAAGCCCCGGGCCGGGGAACGGCTGCCGCCACACCAGGTACTCCGGCAGGCCCAGTTCCAGCCCCAGCCGGCGCACTTCATCCTTAAAGAGCAGTCGCAGGGGCTCCACGATCTCCTTAAAATCCACGCAGTCCGGCAAACCGCCCACATTGTGGTGGCTTTTGATGACCGCCGCATCGCCGGCGCCGGATTCGATCACATCCGGGTAGATGGTACCCTGCGCCAGATAGTCCACCCGGCCGATCTTGCGGGCCTCCTCCTCAAAGACGCGGATAAACTCCTCGCCGATGATCTTGCGCTTTTTCTCCGGCTCGGTCACCCCGGCCAGCCGGCGCAGGAACCGCTCCTCGGCGTTGACCCGGACAAACTTCATCCCGCGTCCCGCAAAGGCCGCTTCCACCTCGTCGCCCTCGTTTTTGCGCATCAGGCCGTGATCCACAAAGATGCAGGTCAGGTTTTCACCCACGGCGCGGTCCAGCAGGGCCGCCGCCACGCTGCTGTCCACCCCGCCGGAAAGCGCCAGCAGTACCTTGCCGCCGCCGATCTTTTCCCGCAGGGCTTCCACCGTGTTCCTGGCGTAGTCCCGCATGGTCCAGTCGCCGCCGGCCCCGCAGATCTCGTACAGAAAGTTCCTCAGAATATCGCTGCCGAACTGGGTATGCTCCACCTCCGGGTGGAACTGCACCCCGTACAGCTTTTTTTCTTTACACTGGATTCCGGCATTGGCGGTCGCCGCGGTATGACAGATGGCGGTAAAGCCCTCCGGCAGGCGGCTGACATAGTCCACATGGCTCATCCAGCAGACGGCCTCCTGCGGCAGTCCCTGAAAAAGCGGGCTTTCGGTATCGTAGTGCACCGGCGTTTTGCCGAATTCGCGGGTTTCGGCGCTTGTAACCTCGCCCCCCAGGGAATGGCTCATCATCTGCAGGCCGTAGCACAGCCCCAGAATGGGAATCCCCAGCCCGAATACCGCAGGGTCCACACGGGGCGCCCCCGGCTCGTATACGCTGTTCGGTCCGCCGGTAAAGATGATCCCGATGGGAGAAAGCTCCCGGATCTTTTCCATGGCCTTCTGGTAGGGATGCACCTCGCAGTATACCCCCAAATCCCGCACCCGGCGCGCAATGAGCTGGTTATACTGCCCGCCGAAATCCAATACCAAAATCGTCTCGTGTTTCATTTTGCACCTCATCTGTTTTTAGTCGCCGTTCAGTAACCCAGTTCCTCATCGATCAGCACCACGATGGTCTCCCCCACGCCCTTCATCGGGGCCATGTGGATCGTCATCCCCCTGCAGATCCGCTCCGGGCTGCGGCAGTCGTGGCACTTCGGTTCCCCCACGGTGCAGGGGGTCTTTTTGTTCAGCCGGCGGGCGTTCAGCGGTGCGGCGATGTTCCTCGCCCGCCACACGGCGTCCTGCAGCGTGGGGGCCAACTTGTTGCGCCCCGCGATCAGGTACAGCTTTTGCGGCCCGTACAGCGTGGCCGCCACCCGGTTGCCGGTCCCGTCGATGTTGACGATCTCGCCGGTTTCGGCAATGCCGTTGGCGCTGCTGATATATCCCTCGGCCCGGCCCGCCTGTTCGGCCTCCGCCGGGGACATGCTCCGGCTGCGGGCGTATACGGTGCAGCCCTGCCGCTCCAGCATTTCAGCCAGCCCCATCTGGGCCACCGTCATGCTGCCGCCAATGCCGACGGTCCTGCCCCGCAGTTCCTCGGCCAGCGCCGCGGCTGCTTCGGACGCGGTGGCATAGCACCGCACGGTAAAGCCGCGGGCCTTCATGTTTTCCGCCGTTTTTCTCAGATCCATACGCTTCCTCCTTGGGTCCGGTACCGATCGCTTGCTTTCAGGCGCGGTGCCACTTGACCCCCTGGGGCGTATCGGTCAGCACGATGCCCCGGGCAGTCAGCTCGTCGCGGATGCGGTCTGCGGTGGCAAAATCACGGTTTTTGCGGGCAGCCTGCCGCTCGGCAATCAGCGCGTCGATCTCCGGATCGCTCTCTTCGGCGCCGTCGGCCTGCGTTTCCTTTTCCTGCCGCTTTGCCGCTTCCTCCAACAGACCCAGACTCAGCACCTCATCAAACTCCTTGAGCAGCATGACCTTGGTCTTATCGTTGGTTTTGGCCTTCAGCACATCATAAACGGCGGTCACCGCCAGCGAGGTATTCAGGTCGTTATCCAAAGCGTCGGTAAACTCCCTGCGCAGCGCGGCCATGACATCCTCGTCCAGTGCGTCGGTCTCCTGCGGCTTCAGCGCGGCCACGCGGGCCACCAGCTTATCATAGGCCTGCTCGGCGTTATCCAGGTTTTCGTAGCTGAACACCAGCGCCTTGCGGTAGTGGCTCTGCAGGCAGAAAAACCGGTAGGCCAGCGGGCGGTAGCCCTTCTGCTCCAGCAGCGAAACGGTCAAAAACTCGCCCTTACTCTTGCTCATCTTGCCGCCGCTGGTATTCAGGTGCAGCACATGGAACCAGAAATTGCACCATTTATGGCCCAGATAGGCCTCGCTCTGGGCGATCTCGTTGGTGTGGTGGGGGAAGGCGTTGTCGATGCCGCCGCAGTGGATATCCAGATCCTCGCCCAGATGCTTCATCGAAATGCCGCTGCACTCGATATGCCAGCCGGGGTAGCCCAGCCCCCAGGGGGATTCCCACTTGAGCTCCTGGTCGTCGAATTTGCTCTTGGTGAACCACAGTACAAAGTCCGCCTTGTTGCGCTTGTTCTGGTCCTCCTCCACGCCCTCGCGGACGCCGACGGCCAGGTCCTCCTCGTTGTGGTCGTTAAAGACGTAGTATTTTGCCAGCCGGGAGGTATCAAAGTAGACGTTGCCGCCGGCGAGATAGGCATAGCCCTTTTCCAGCAGGCCCTGCACCAGTTTGATGAATTCCGGGATGCAGTTGGTCGCCGGCTCCACCACGTCGGGGGTTTTGATATTCAGTTTGCGGCAGTCCTCAAAAAAGGCATCGGTGTAGTATTTCGCGATCTCCATCACCGTTTTGTGCTCCCGGCGGGCGCCTTTCAGCATCTTGTCCTCGCCGGTGTCGGCGTCGCTGGAAAGGTGCCCCACGTCGGTGATGTTCATCACCCGCTTGACAGGATAGCCCTGATACCGCAGGTATTTTTCCAGCACGTCCTCCATGATGTAGGTGCGCAGGTTGCCAATATGCGCAAAGTGATACACCGTAGGACCGCAGGTATACATCTTGACGATATCCGGGTGATTGGGGACAAATTCCTCTTTTTTATGGCTCAGGCTGTTATAAAGCTGCATAATATTACTCCTTGTATCAGAATTCGACCCTTACCGGTCGCTGTAAAGCTCTTTGTTCTTCAGCATATAGTTTGCGCCGGAAAGCACCGTGGTGACCACCACGACGCCCATCAGCACCACAAAGACGGTACGCGCCCAGCCGGCCTGCGGGAACAGCCACAGCATCAGCAGGGTGTAGTTCAGCCAGATCATCTGGCTGATGGTCTTGATCTTACCCCATTTATCGGCGGCGATCACCACGCCCTTGCCTGCCGCGATAAGCCGCAGACTGGTCACCATAAACTCCCGGGCCAGGATAATGACGACAACCCACACCGGCACCCCCGCCACCGGGATAAAGGCCACCAGGGCGCTCATCACCAGCAGCTTGTCGGCCAGCGGGTCCATCAGCTTGCCAAAGTCGGTCACCAGGTTGCGGCTGCGGGCCAGGTGTCCGTCCAGCGTATCGGTAAAGCAGGCCGCCAGATAGACGATAAGCGACCACAGGTAGTGCAGCGGGATGCTTTCCGCCAGCAGCAGCACCAGAAAAACAGGAATCAGTATGATGCGCAGCATCGTCAGCTTGTTGGGTAAATTCATGTTGTCTCCTCCTTATGCGGTACCGTCCCGATCAGGTCGTATTCGCAGGCATCGGTGATGAGCACCGGCACATAGCTGCCGGGCGTCAGCTCCTCTTCGGATGTAAAATACACCTTGGTATCGATATCCGGGGCATCCATATAGCTGCGGCCGAAGTACTGTCCGTCCTCGTACCCCTCCACCAGCACCTCCAGGGTGCGGCCGACGCACCGGTCGGCAAAATCAAAGGCGGCGCTCATCTGCAGCTCCATCACGATCTCGGCCCGACGGCGGCGCAGCTCCTCCGGCAGCTGTGCCATGGCGCCGGCGGGGGTATCCTCCTCCTGGCTGTAGGCAAAGCAGCCCAGCCGGTCAAAGCGCGCCTCCTCCACCAGCTCGCACAGCTCGGCAAAGTCCTGCTCGGTCTCGGTGGGGAAGCCGGCGATAAGCGTAGTGCGCAGCACCACATCGGGGATCCTCTCCCGGATGCTGCGGCACAGCGCCAGGATGCTCTGCTTATCTCCCCGGCGGTTCATATCCCGCAGCACATGGGCGCTGGCGTGCTGCACCGGGATATCGAAGTAATGCACCGCCTTGGGCTGGCGCGCGATGGTCTCGATG
The DNA here is from genome assembly GCA_004554485.1 of Oscillospiraceae bacterium. Classification (GTDB taxonomy): domain Bacteria; phylum Bacillota; class Clostridia; order Oscillospirales; family Ruminococcaceae; genus Angelakisella. The sequence continues at coordinate 5,043 of SFLS01000041.1, forward strand.
AGCCGGTCGGTCACCCGGTCGGGGTAGCAGTACAGCACCCGCACCCAGTGCACCTTCTCCAGCGCGCACACCGCGTCGATCAGCTCCGGCAGGCGGCTTTCGCCGTAAAGGTCCTCGCCGTAGCGGGTGGTATCCTGCGCCACCAGATTCAGCTCGGTCACGCCCGATTCCGCCAGACGGCGGCACTCCTCCAGGATATTCTCCATGGGGCGGCTGCGGAACCGCCCCCGAATGAGCGGAATGGCGCAATAGCTGCAGCGGTTGTCGCAGCCCTCCGCCACCTTGACGTAGGCAAACCACGGCTCGTTGGCCAGGATCCGCTCCCCTTCCATCGAAAGGCTTTCTTTCTCTCCGTATTCTATAAAGTGATTGCCCTTTACAGCTTCCCGGATGGCCTCCCCGATCCTGCGGTTGCCGCCCAGACCCAGCACCACGTCCACCTCCGGGATCTCCGAAGCCAGCTCGGCGCGGTAGCGCTCCGCCAGACAGCCGGTCACGGCCACGCATTTCAGGCGGCCCTCGCCCTTGGCGGCGCAGCATTCCAGAATGGTATCGATGGATTCCTTTTTGGCGTCCTCGATAAAGCCGCAGGTATTCACGATGACCGC
>SFLS01000042.1 GCA_004554485.1 Oscillospiraceae bacterium
TGCCGATGGAGGGGGCGAACCCCTTTTTGGGGCAGGTGGGGCGCGAGGAAAAGGCGGCGGAGGTGCGCCTGGAAATGCTGTGCGACCCGGCGCATCTGGATGGGGTGATCGCCGCGATGCGGGAAGCGCACCCTTACGAGGAGCCGGCATATAGTCTCCTGCCGAACCACGCCCTGCATACCGCCGAGGTGTACGGAATGCTGGGGGAGCTGCCACAGCCCATGACCGACGGGGAGCTGGCAGAGTGGGCCCAAAAGGCGCTGCATACCCATGTGCAGTACGTTCCGGTCGGACGGCCGCTGCGGACAGTGGCGGTATGCGGCGGCGCAGGCAGCGACTTTTTGGGGGAGGCTGCCGGCGCGGGCGCTGACGCCTTTCTGACTGGGGAGGTAAAGCACCACGAATGGTTTGCGGCAGCGGAGCGCTCGCTGTGCCTGATGGCCGCCGGCCACCACGCCACCGAGCACATCGCCATACCGCAGTTGGCTGAACAGCTGCGCGCGGCGCTGCCCGGCCTGGCGATTGAGGTATTTGACAGCGACCCGACCCGCTGGGGCGGTGTGGACGCAGAAGAATAAAAGCAGCACAAAACGCAGGCCGGCGGGAGCAGGGCCTGCAGAGGGCGGGCCCGCAGGGCCGGCGCAGCCGAAGGCTGCGCCGCGGCGGTCGCAGACCGCCGAAACCGCTCGCAGAGCGGTTTGCCCTGCGGGCCGCGGTGCGCGGCATGGATGAGAGCTTTTCGAAGAAAAGGAGAAAAAACGATGACAGAGTTTGCAAAGCTGCAGAACGGCAGCGATATCCGGGGAGTGGCGCTGCCCCTGGCGGCACAGGAGCCGGTCAACCTGACCGAGGAGGCCGTCGAGCAGATCGCGCGGGCGTTTGCGGTGTGGTTGGCCCAGCGCACCGGCCGTCCGGCGGCGGAGCTGACCATCGCGGTGGGACGGGACAGCCGGCTTTCCGGGCCGTCGTTGCAAAGGGCAGTGCTGACGGGGCTGACCGCCATGGGCGCCACCGCCGCCGATTGCGGGATGGCCAGTACCCCCGCCATGTTTATGGCGACGGTGCTGCCCGGCTGTGGGTTTGACGGCGCGGTGATGATCACCGCGAGCCACCTGCCGCAGAACCGCAACGGCCTGAAGTTCTTTACCGCGGCGGGCGGGCTGGAATCCGCCGAGATCAGGGAGCTGCTGCGCCGTGCCGAAGAGGGGCCGCAGGCGGCCCGGCTGCGGGGCCGGTTGACCGCCTTTGATATTCTGACCCCCTATACCGAGCTGCTGCGGCAGCGTATCATTGCCGAGACGGGCGGCGGGGAACGCCCCCTGACGGGGCTGAAGATCGCGGTGGACGCCGGCAACGGCGCTGGCGGCTTTTTTGCCACGCGGGTGCTGGCACCGCTGGGCACCGATATTTCCGCCAGCGTCTTTCTGGAGCCGGACGGCTCGTTCCCCAACCATATCCCCAATCCCGAAAACAGGGAAGCGATGGAAAGCCTGCGCCGGGCGGTATTGGCGGGCGGCTGCGACCTGGGGCTGATCTTTGATACCGATGTGGACCGAGTGGGGGCGATGGAGGCCGACGGCACCCCGCTGGACCGCAACCGGCTGATCGCGCTGGCGGCGGCCATTGCGGCGGAGCAGGCCCCCGGCAGCACCATCGTCACCGATTCGGTGACCAGCGACCAGTTGACCGAATTTATCGAAAAAAAGCTGGGCTGCCGGCACCACCGGTTCAAGCGCGGCTATAAAAACGTTATTAATGAGGCGATCCGGCTGAACGAGGCAGGCGAGACCTGCCTGCTGGCGATGGAAACCAGCGGCCACGGCGCACTGAAGGAGAATTACTTTTTGGATGACGGCGCCTACCTTGCTACCAAGATCGTGATCCGGTATGCCCAGCTGCGGCGGCAGGGACGCACCCTGGCCGACCTGCTGGAGGGGATGCGGGAGCCGCTGGAGGCACGGGAGCTGCGGTTCCGCCTGCTGTCGGAGGACTGCAAGGCGGCGGGGGCGGCGGTGCTGGAGGCGCTGGCCCGGTACGCGGCCGGACAGCCGGGCTGGTCGGCGGCGCCGGAGAATTACGAGGGCCTGCGGTACGCGGTGCCCGCGCAGAAGGGCTGGTTCCTGCTGCGGATGAGCCTGCACGACCCGCTGATGCCGCTGAATATCGAAAGCGACTGCCCCGGCGGAGTTGATGAGATCCTGCGGGAGCTGACCCCGTTCCTGCGGGGGCAGGCGGTGCTGGATACCGCTGCTTTGGAATAAAACGCGATACGAAACCGCGCCCTTTCGCCGTACGGCGAAAGGGCGCGGCAGCGCGATAAGGCGCAGGAGATAAAATGAAAAGAAGGCTCCGGGCACCAGAGCAGAACGATGGCGACTTTGCGGAAGAACGGTTAAAATGAAAACACGGCCCTGATAAAATGGAAACGGACGGAGAGAAAAAGACGCGCCGGTCCCGCCGGGCGCGAGGGAGCGGCGGTTCGGACGCAGAGCGGGACAGGAGGAGCTGCGAATTGCCGCCGGTATGGCTGCTGCCAGACGGAAAGACACCGGCATAGGGCTCGGGCAAAGAAGAGGCGAACAAAATACAGCGAGAAGGGACATTCGCAGTGGTGACGAAATGGAATCGCAGCTTTGCATGGGAAAAGAACGGATTTATGATACGACCGGCGCAAAAGGAAGACGCGGAACCATACTACGCTCAAATTGATGATGGCGCCGGATGGTCGGAGCCTCGGAGAAAGTGTGATCAATGAAATTGATTGGGATTTACGGTGCGCGAATTTCCGCATCGCAATATTTCATCCCACAGAGTGTGGACAGGGAATCGGTACCCGGTCCGCCGAAGCAACGCGCGATTTTGCATTTGAGAAGTGAAAGCGGCATTGCCTGGAACGGAAGGCTTACTCGTTTCATCCCCGTGCGGAAAAACATATCGGAAAGCCGGATTCCATAAAGAGGGCGTTGTGCGGGACGCGGTTCCGGATGGAGAGCAATACGCCGACATTATTCAGATGGCAATGCGGGAGGACTGGCGACGGAGAAAAGAGGCCGTAGAGTAGACGCCGGCCTGCCGGGCGGCCGACTGATCTGCTGCCGCCAAACCGAATACCGTCGCCAAAGCCGGCCGCTGCAGGAACTGCCGTTTTTGCAGCGGCTGTTTTCATGCTCTTGCCTGGGAAAAACGGCAAAGCCGCCGGCAGGAGCACCGGCGGCGGCCGAAGAGGAGGGCAAGACCCCGGCTCCGAAAGGAGTAGGGGCCGGGGAAGAAAGGCGCCCCGCAGGGGCGGCGGCGAAGCCGCCGGAACGGGCCGAAGGCCCGTTTCATCGCCGCGAAGCGGCGATGCCCTGCGGGGCGGACCCGGATTTTGCAGAGACTGGGGTTACAGCAAGCCCTGGCGCTGCAGCGCCGGGCGAAGCCGGCAGGTCAGCAGGGCGGCCAGCAGGATCTTGACCACATCACATGGGAGAAAGGGCACGACGCAGGTCGAAAAGCTGGCGATAAAGGGAGTGCCGGAAAGCACCGAATACCACAGGGTGCCGAAGAAATAGCAGACCGCGCAGCCCGCTACCATCGCCAGACACAGCTTCCAGAAGCTGTCGCCCAGCTTTTGAACCAGCAGACCGGTGAGAAACGCCGCAAAAATATAGCCGACCACATAGCCGCCGGTATTGCCGACAAGGTTGCCGAGCCCGCCACGGAAACCGGCCATGACCGGCACCCCTACGGCAGCCAGCAGCAGATAAACCAGCAGGCTGAGCGCGCCGCGCCACGGGCCCAGCAACGCCCCCGCCAGGTAGACGGCAAACAGGGCGAGATTAATGGGGATGAGCGGCAGCGGAATAGTGATCTGGCTGCAGACGGCGACCAGCGCGGTAAACAGGGCGCAAAGCGCCAGCGTTTTGGCGGAAAAAGTGCGGGTGTGAGTTGTCATGGGAACCTCCGGATGAAATGGAATATTCATAGGATAGCACGGAACGTCTATATTGTCAACATTTTTATAACAAAAAGTTGACAATTGAAGAAGAAAGAAATCCCCCCCGGAGAGGGGAGAGCGTTTGGCACCCCGGGGAGGAGATCACAGCAGGGCGCCCAGCGCCCACAGCAGATAAATGTGCGCCGGATAAAAGACGTAAAACAGCCAGCGGGGCGCGCTGCCGCGGACGCCGTTGTAGCAGGCCAGGGGCAGAACGACAAAGACCATCATCCACTGGTAGTAGCCCCACAGCAGCAGGGAAACGGAACAGCCGCTTTGCAAAGCGGGCAGCAGATAGACGCCCAGGGAAAAGAGGACGTATGCGCCGAGCTGGATCTCCCGCCGGGCGCGGAAGGCATACAGCAGCAGCCCCAGCAGCAGGAACGGAACCCCGCCTTCGCAGGAATAGGGAGAGGGCAGAACGGTGCCGAACAGCAGCAAGCAGACCGGACCGGGCAGCAGCCTGGCCAGCAGCAGAGGGAGGACAAAAGGAGCGGCGGCCAGCGTAAGGCCTGCGGCCCACTGCCGCTGCTGCAGCAGTGAAAGCCCCCGCAGTATCAGCAGCAGCAGAAAGAAGGTGGCGCAGATACCGTTTTGGGGGGTGATGCCATCGGGGCGGAAGCCGGCGGCGCAGCGGGCCAGCAGAGTGTTGACAAGCCCCATCCCCACCGCCACGGCGTACATCCGCAGCAGGTAGCGCCCAAAACAGCGGGTGTGGCAAAAGCCCTCCACCACAAAAAAGAGGAAGATGGGCGCGGCCAGTCGGCCCACCCACCGCAGCGGCAGCGGGAGAGAAAGGTAGTAGGCCATGTGGTCCAGCAGCATGGCCACCAGGGCGATATACTTGAGGGCGGAGGCGGAAAGGGAAGGCTTCATCACGGCGGCTCCTTGGGGGAAAAGTTGGAGAGGGCGCAGGGGGTGGCGGGCTGTTTGTGCGGATCCCGAACGGGTGCGGGAGGCCCGCCGGGCAAACCGTCCTGCGGGCGGTTTCGGCGGCCGTAGGCCGCCGGCTCCGGCGCAGCCGGAGCGCCCAGCGGGGCGTCCCGGGCGCTGCAGGGGGGTTATTTTTCCAGCAGCTTTTGGGCCGCGGCGTGGTCGGGGGTGGTGAGCAGGGTGTAGTAGGTCTCGTAGATCACCATGCCGGGGCGGGCGCCGTTGGGCTTTTTGATGTTTTTCACCAGGGTGTAATCGATGGGGACGCGGCTGCTTTCCCTGTTCCAGCGGGATGCCTTCGGTAAGAAGGATGACGTGGCTGCCCGGCTGCTTTTGGATATGGAACCACAGGTCGGTGCCGTGGGCGGTTTTGAGCGTCAGGCGGTCATTCTGCAGGTTGTTGCGCCCGCACAGGATGGTATAGCCGTCGCTGGAACGGTAGCACAGCGGAGAGAGTGTACCGCCCCGGCGGCGATGCAGCGGCTTTTGCCCGCGGGGAACGGCGCTTTTCAGGTAGCCCTGCTGCAGCAGCTCCTCCCGAATTTCCAACAGCTCTCCTTCGGTGGTGGCGCGGCGCAGCGCCTCCTGCACCGATTCGATGTAGGAGATTTCCTCCTCGCACTCGGCAATCAGGCGGCGGAGCACCGCTTCGGCGTTGGCGGCCTTGCGGTATTCATTATAATACTTCTGCACGTTGCGGCTGGGGGAAAGCCGGGCGTCCAGCGGGATGGAAACGGTAGGATAGGGCTCGGGGGCGGTGTAATCCTCGCAGGAGAGTGCCGTCATGCCCTTTTGCAGGCGGTATAGGTTGGCGGAAAGCAGATCGCCGTAAAGGCGCAGCTGCTCCCGGCCGGCGCTTTTTTCCAGTTCCTGCAGCCGGACGGCCCGTTTGCGCAGCAGGCGCTCGTGGATGGAATTGACCTGCCGGCGCAAGCCCTCGCCTGCCAGCTTGACCCCCTCGCTGCCGGTTTTCAGTCGGTAGAATTCCTCCAGCAGCTCGCTGCAGGAGGGGAAGGGAGTCTGGGTGACGGCCGTTCCCTCAAACTGCCGCTGCGGCAGAAAGGTGAAATCCGGTTTTTCGCCGCCCAGCAGCAGGGGGGTGCCGCCGCCGGGGGCCAGCGCCGCCGCCCATTCAGCCAGCACCTGTGCCACGGTGGCGCGCTGCACCGGCGTCAGCTCGCTGACCGGACGGTCGCCTGCCGGGCAGATGCGCCAGGCAAGCTCCCGGCAGATCAGGGGAGAGGCGCCCTCCAGCAGTGCCAGCAGCGCCCGGGAAAGGGGGAGATCCGGGCCGGAGAGCAGCCGGTCAGCGGCATCCAGGGGGCTGACAACGGTGAGGTCCAGCTTGCCCTGCGCGGGGGGATAGCTGTATTCCAGCCCCGAAAGCAGCGGGCGGCTTTCGCTGGCGGCAAAATCCACCCGGTGCAGCGCATCAACGATCCGATCGTTTTCGCCCACCAGAATCAGGTTGCCCTGCCGGCCCATGAGCTCGCAGACCAGGCGAAAGCAGGTGCGGTCGCCCAGCTCGTTGGAGGCTTCGAAGTGCAGTGTCAGCACCCGGTCCAGCCCCTGCTGGGTGACGGCGGTGAGCCGGCCGCCGCCCAGGTGCTTGCGCAGCAGCAGGCAGAACATCGGCGGTGCGGCGGGATATTCGATGGGAATGGCGGAAAAGTGCAGCCGCGGGGCCGCCCCTGCCAGAATGACCAGCCGACGGACGGGGCCGCCGCGGTGCAGATGCAGCACCACGCAGTCCCGGTTGGGCTGACCGATCTTATCCACGCGGGCGCCGATCATCGGCTCCAGCTCCTGTTGGATTTTATGCAGAAAACCTCCGTCAAAGGGCATGGGAAAGGCTCCTTTCGGTTGCAGAATGGGGTGGGCACGGGACGCAGGGCGCGGCCCCGCCGCAGGGCGGCGGCAAAGCCGCCGCCCGCCCGGGCAAAGCCCGGGACGCGCCGCGAAGCGGCGCGGCGGCGGGGCCGGCTTGCGCCTTTTGCGGGGTCAGCGGTCGCGCAGCGCCAGCAGAAGCCGGGTGGCCTCCGCCAGCTGTTCGTTCCGCTCCGGGCCGGGGCGGGCTTCCACCAGGCCGGTAATGCGCCGCTGCAGACGGGTTAGCACCAGCGCGCGGTACTCCTCCGCCAGCGGGTCGACGGCAGGCGACACGGCGCCGAAGTAAAGAGCCTGTGGGGTGGCGGCGGTCACGCAGCCGGTGTACTGTGCCCGCAGGACGGTATACAGCCGGCCGGCGGCGCGGCAGCACCGTTCCTCCTGCAGGGTAAAGCGGTGCTCGTAAAGCCACCGGCGCAGATGCACGGGGCGGGTCATGGGCTGCAGCAGATAGGTGATGGATGGATTTTCGGTGTAGTCCCAGCGGGAGAGGATCTCGGAGATCAGTTCGCCGCCCATACCGGCGATCACGACGGTATCCACCCCCACCGGGGCGATGCCGCACAGCCCGTTGGTCAGGCGGCACTCGCTTTGGGCCAGCAGGCCCCGCTCCGCCAGCAGGCGGCGCGCCTTTTCCAGCGGCCGGGCGTTGATATCGGCGGCGATGCCGTAGTCGCAGCGGCCGCTCTCCAGCAGAGCGGCGATCAGCAGGCCGTGGTCGCAGCCGATGTCCGCCACCGTACGGCAGCGGGGAGTCATGGCGGCGATGGTGCCGAGCCGGGCGTCAAGATGCTCCATGTTCATCCTCCTGGTTGATCGGATTCCTAATATATAAGAATATCAATTTTGCGGCCTGCCGTCAATGCGAAAAGGGGAGCCGGGATGGTAGGTTGCGAGGGTGGGGCCGGTGGCCGGGAGAATTCATAGAAAGTTCATTGACAGCCATAGGGGGCTATGATAAGATGAAACCGTACTAACCGTACTAATACAGTTGTAACGGGGAACCGGGAAGGGAGCAGGAAGGACCATGAAAAAGAAGATGAATCCGGCCGTGCTGGCCGTACTGGCGATCGTGGCGGTAGGAATCGGCGCGCTGAGGCGGCGCAGAGAAAACAAAAATACGAAAGTAAGTGAGCAGGCATGAAGCGTACAATAGCTATGGCGCTGCTGGTACTGGCCATCGCGGCGGTGGGATGCTGGGGCGCTATGGGCTGGCTGCAGCAGAACCGGGAGACCCGTCGGCTGCAGACTGAATACGCCCAAGCGGAGGAGACCCGGCAGACCCTGCAGCAGGAAAAGGCGGAGCTGGAGCGGCAGCTGGATGAACTGACGCGGCAGAACACGGAGCAGAACGAAACGCTGCAGAGCTGGCGCCGGTGGAACGAAGAGCTGCAGCGGCTGACGGAGAACGGGTAAGAGAGAAAAGGGAGGGATCGGACAGATGGCTGCAACCGGACAAAAGAAAAAGAGCAGAACGCTGCCGGTGCTGCTCACCGTGCTGATGGTGGTGACGGCCGTTGCGGTGGGGCTGCGGATGAGGGATCCTTCCGGCGGGAAGGAGCAGGCGCTGGCCGGGGAGCTGGCGCAGCTGAACGCCGAAAACGATGCGCTGCGGCAGCAGATGGAGACCCTGCGGCGGCAGGTGGAGGAGCAGGAGGATCTGCCGGGGGCAATCGAGGAGCAGAAGGCGGCCGGCTTTGCGCGGCTGGCGGCGCTGGAGCAGAAGATCCGGGCGGGGGAGAGCGACCAAAAGATCGCCTACCTGACCTTTGACGACGGCCCCTACGATACCGTGACCGACCGGGTGCTGGACATCCTGGCCGAAAAGGAGGTCCGCGCGACCTTTTTCCTGCGGTGCCGCCCCAACCACGAGGCGCAGATCCGGCGGGAGATCCGGGAGGGACACACCATAGCGAACCACAGCTATTCCCACAAGATCCGGGAGGTTTACCGTAGCGCCGACAGCTGCATCGACGAGGTGCGGCGGCAGCAGCAGTGGCTGAGTGAGACCTTCGGCGTGACGCCGGAGATTTACCGGTTCCCCGGCGGCAGCCCCACGGCACGGGGAGAGAAGGCGGCCATTGCGGCGGCGCTGGCGGCGGACGGACTGGGCTATGTGGACTGGAACTGCGCGACCGGCGACGGCCTGCCGGGAGAGCTGACCCGCGATATGGCCTACAAAAATGCCATTCAGTCGGTAGGGGAGCAGAAGATTGTGGTGATGCTGATGCATGACTACAGCGCGGCGACCACCGACGCCCTGCCCCAGATCATCGACACGCTGCGGGAGAAGGGCTATCTGCTGATGCCGTTGTTCCGCGACAGCGTGATGATCAAAACCGCCTGACGGCCGAAGAACCGTACAGGCCGAGAGACCCCCGCGCCCCGCAGCCCCGGCGCCCCCAGAGGGGGCGCCGGGGCGCCGGACAGCCGGCAGGCTGTCCGGCAGGCCGCCGCAGGCGGACTGCTGCGGGGCGCGGATTTTGCCGGCTGCAGGGGCCGGCGGCGGGCGGCGCTGCCGCCTGCGGAATACCACCGAAGAAAGAAAGGAGAGACAGCCATGATCCGTCTGGACCCCAGCAGCAGGATCCCCGTGTACCAGCAGATCAAGGAACAGATCACCGAACTGATCGTGATGGGCGTGTTCCCCACCGAAAGCCGTCTGCCCAGTGTGCGGGCGCTGGCGACCGAAACGGGACTGAACCCCAACACCGTGCAGAAGGCCTATCAGGAGCTGGAAAGCGAAGGAATCATTTACACGGTAGGGGGCAAGGGCTGCTTTGTGGGCGGCCGGGAAAGCGCCGCCGCGGCCATCCGCCAAAAGGCGATGGACGAGCTGGCCCAGGCGCTGCGTCAGGGTCGGCTGGCCGGACTGGACCGGGCGATAGCCCAGGAATTGCTGGAACAATGCTACGGAGGTGGGGAACCATGATGAAAGCGACGAACCTCGTCAAGCGCTTTGAGGAAAAAACAGCGCTGGACGAACTGAATACCGAGATCCGCCGCGGCTGCATCTACGGGCTGGTAGGCCCCAACGGCAGCGGTAAATCCACCCTGATGCGGCTGATGTGCGGCGTTTACCGCCCGGACAGCGGCAGCATTACGCTGGAGGGAGAGGAGGTCTTTGAGAATATCCGGGCGAAGGACAGGATCCTTTACCTCAGCGATGACCTGTACTTCCCGCCCAAGACCACCATCAGCGAGCTGATGCAGTTCTACCGGGGGCTGTACTCCGGCTTTTCGGCGGAGACCTATCAGAAGCTGTGCGGTTGCTTCCCGCTGGAAGCCAAAAAGCCGCTTTCCACCTTCAGTAAAGGGATGCGGCGGCAGGCCGCGCTGCTGGTGGCGCTGAGCTGCCATGCCGACTATCTGCTGCTGGATGAGGCCTTTGACGGGCTGGACCCCGTCATCCGGCTGATGGTGAAAAAGCTGCTGGCCGAGGAGATCGCCCAGCGGGGGGCCACCGTGGTCATCAGCAGCCACAACCTGCGGGAG
>SFLS01000019.1 GCA_004554485.1 Oscillospiraceae bacterium
AAAGAGTATTTCTTACTCTTCAGAATCTACAAGGACTCAAATGTCATTTCTGACATCCAAGTTGATGCTGTTCAATTTTCAAGGTGCACGTCCGCTGCCATTTGACAGCTTATAAATGATAGCACAGCCGTGCGACGGTGTCAATTACTTTTTTCACAATTTTGATTTCTTTTCTCCGCTATTGAAATAACAGGCCGAAAATGGTATATTTGTCTTGGTTTTAACAATTGCCGATTGAGTAAACCGTGTTGCTGAAACCGGGAGCAGTGCCGCGCTCCTTTATTCGCATTATAAGGAGGATACTGCCATGTATGATGTTGCTGTGGTCGGCTGTGGAATCGTTGGCGCCGCCGCCGCCTATGAGTTGAGCCGCTACCGCTGTAAGGTGCTGGTTTTGGAAGCCAAAAACGATGTTGCCAATGTGACGACAAAAGCCAACAGCGCCATCCTGCACGCCGGATATGACCCTCTCCCCGGTACCCTGATGGCGGAATTGAACGTGCGCGGCGTGGCGCTGGCGAGGGAGCTGTGCAAAAAGCTGAATGTAGAGCGGGAGGAAATCGGCTCGCTGGTACTGGCGTTCGGCGAAGAGGATGACCGGCACCTGGAAACGCTGTACCGGCAGGGCCTTGCCAACGGCGTGCCGGAGCTGGAACTGCTGACCGCCGATGAGGCCCGCGCGCTGGAGCCGAATATCAGCGAAGCGGTAACAGGCGCCCTTTATGCGCCCTCCGCTGCGATTGTCAGTCCATGGGAATATGCGCTGGCGCTGGCGGAAACGGCAGTGGTAAACGGCTGCGACCTTCACCTCTCCGCCCCGGTGACCGGCATTGACCGGCTGGAGAACGGCTACCGCCTGCATACCCCCAAAGGCGATTTTGAAGCACGCTACATTGTAAATGCCGCCGGCCTGTACTGTGATAAGGTGCATGAGATGGTGGGCGGACACGGTTTTACCGTGCGGGGCGTCCGCGGGGAATATTACATTATGGATAAATCGCAGGGCGGACTGGTTGACCATGTCATTTTTCAATGCCCCAACCAAAAGGGCAAGGGCGTTCTTGTCGCGCCGACCGTTCACGGCAACCTGATCGTGGGGCCGAGCGCCGACCCGGTGGCCGAGGTGGAGGATGTCGCCAACACCGCCATAGGACTGGAGGAAGTCCGCACCGCCGCGGCCCGCAGCGTTCCGTCGATCAACTACCGGGAATCCATCCGGAACTTTTCCGGTGTGCGGTGCTATACCGAGCGGGAAGACTTTATTATCGAAGAATCGCAGCAGGCGCCGGGCTTTATTAATCTGGCGGGGATCCGCTCCCCCGGTCTTTCCGCCGCGCCGGCCATTGCCGAGCGCGCGGTGGAGCTGCTGCGCGGCTGCGGCCTTGCCACCGAAGCAAAGGAGCGTTTTACCGATACCCGCACCCGAACGGTGTTCCGGCATCTTTCTGCCAAGGAAAAAACGGCGCTTATCCGGGAAAACCCGTTGTACGGGCGGGTCATCTGCCGGTGCGAAACGGTGACGGAGGGCGAGATCGTGGAGGCACTGCACCGTCCCATCGTCCCCACCTCCATCGATGCCATCAAGCGGCGCTGCAACGCCGGTATGGGCCGCTGCCAGGGCGGCTTTTGCGGACCGCGTGTTCACGAGATCATCGCACGGGAATTGGGGATCCCCAAGGAACAGGTGCTGATGGATGAGGAGGGCAGCTGGCTGCTGACCGGCCCCACCAAAGGAGGCGAAGGGGAATGAAGCAATACGACGTCATCGTGATCGGCGGCGGCCCGGCCGGGCTGGCGGCCGCCTGTGCCGCCTGCGATAACGGTGCCGAAAAGGTACTGGTGATCGAACGGGATAAGGAGCTGGGCGGCATCCTGAACCAGTGCATCCACAACGGATTTGGGTTGCACCGCTTCCGGGAGGAGCTGACCGGACCGGAATATGCGGGCCGCTTTATCTCTCTGCTGCGGCAGACCAAAGCGGAAGTCCTGCTGGATACCATGGTAGTGGAAATTACCCCGGACCGCCGGGTCCGCTGCATCAATACCAAGGAAGGCTATACCGAGCTGAAAGCCGGCGCCGTTGTACTGGCGATGGGCTGCCGGGAGCGTACCCGCGGCGCTATCGCCATCCCTGGCGACCGGCCCGCCGGTATCTTTACCGCCGGGGCCGCGCAGCGCTATGTCAATATGGAAGGCTATATGGTCGGCCGCCGGGTGGTCATACTCGGCTCCGGCGATATCGGGCTGATCATGGCACGGCGCATGACACTGGAGGGTGCCGAAGTACTGGCCTGCGTGGAGCTTTGCCCCTATTCCAACGGACTGAACCGCAATATCGTCCAGTGCCTTGACGACTATGAGATTCCGCTGTATCTCAGCCATACCATTACGGAAATCTGCGGAAAGGAGCGGGTGGAGCAGGTCGTCATCAGCCGGGTGGATGCCGACCGCCGTCCCATCCCCGGCACCGATATCATTTTTGACTGCGATACCGTTCTGCTCTCGGTCGGCCTGATCCCCGAAAACGAACTGACCCGCGCCGCCGGCATCCCGATGGACCGGCGCACCAACGGCGCTGTTGTCTACGAAAATATGGAAACGATGGTCCCCGGCGTCTTTGCCTGCGGCAATGTGGTGCACGTTCACGACCTGGTGGATTTTGTTTCCGCCGAAAGTGAAAAGGCCGGTACCGCCGCTGCCCGCTATGCCCTGGGCAAAGAAACCGCAGGCCGCTGCATTGAGCTGAAAAACGGCAGCGCCGTCAATTACACGGTGCCGCAGCATATCCGCCCGGAGGGCGTGGAAAAGCTGTGCGAAGTCTTTTTCCGGGTCAATAACGTATACCGGGACCGCGTCATCACTGTGACCGACGAAAGCGGCGCCGTGCTGTGCCGGTTCCCGCGGGAGCACATGGCCCCCGGGGAGATGGAAAAAATCGCCCTGCCGCGCGCCCTGCTGGAAAAGGCCGTGGGCGCCGTCACTGTTTCGGTCGTGGCAAAGGAGGATGCCGCATTATGAAAAAAGAACTGATCTGCATCGTCTGCCCCAAGGGCTGCCATCTCACCGCCGAAGAGACCGAAAGCGGCTGGAACATCAGCGGCTTCGGCTGTCCCCGCGGGCAGCAGTACGGTATTGCCGAAATGACCAACCCTACCCGGGTGGTGACTTCCACCGTCAGGATTCGGGGCGGCATCCATCCCCGCCTGCCGGTAAAGACCAACGGCCCTCTGCCGCGTTCGCTGGTCAGAAAAGCCGTCCGGCTGCTGGACAGGGTAGAGGTAACCGCTCCCGTGCGGTGCGGCGATATTGTTTTGGAAAATATCTGCGGAACGGGCATCGATTTTGTTGCCAGCCGGGATATGTAACAATTCCACAAACGCAAAGATCGTATTTCCTCATCATTTCGTTATAAATGGGCGCGTTGCGCAAAGTTCCTGTTAATATTATATAAAATAGTACCGGCATCTTTGTTGCAGCCAAAAAGTTATGATTTTTTTGCTATGAATTTTTCCCTAAATTAAATCGATTAGGTATTGCACTTTCGGTCGAAAATGTACTATAATACCAAAGTAAGCGTTTAATGGGGATATCTCGGACCTTTTGGGCCGGTCATCCCCATTCTGCGCCGTACAGCGCCTTGTAACGCTGGCGCTGCTAAGAAAAAAAGCAGGAGGGATTGCCATGAAAAAGAGTGTAAAGTTTACCGAGACTGTCCTGCGCGATGCAAACCAGTCTCTGATCGCAACCCGTCTGGCCTTCGATGAGTTTGCCCCGATTCTGGAAGAGCTGGATAACGCCGGCTACTATTCGCTGGAATGCTGGGGCGGCGCAACCTTTGACAGCTGCCTGCGCTATCTGGACGAAGATCCTTGGGAGCGTCTGCGCAAGATCAAAAAGGCCTGCCCCAAAACGCCCCTGCAGATGCTGCTGCGCGGCCAGAACCTTTTGGGCTACAAGCACTACCCTGATGACGTGGTACGGATGTTCGTACGCAAGTCGGTGGAAAACGGAATCGATATTATCCGCATCTTCGATGCACTCAACGACATCCGTAATATTGAGGTAGCGGTCGACGAAACACTTAAGTGCGGCGCGCACGCCTCCGGCTGTATCTGCTACACCATCAGCCCTATTCATAACCTGGAAAGCTACGTTAAGCTGGCCAAGGAGATCGAGGCGCTGGGCGTACAATCCATCTGCGTCAAGGATATGGCCGGCATCATGAGCCCCAAGGAAGCCTTTGACCTGGTCACCGCCCTGAAGAAGAATGTCAAGGTACCCATCGTCATCCACACCCACAATACCACCGGCCTTGGCCCCATGACCCTTCTGAAGGCCGTGGAAGCCGGCGCCGACGTCATTGATACCGCCGTTTCCTGCTTCTCCGGCGGTACCAGCCAGCCCCCCACGGAAACGCTGGTCTACACCCTGCGGGAAATGGGCTATGAGATCTCCGTCAAGGATGATGTGGTCAAAAAGGTCAATGACTTTTTCAAACCCATCCGCAACGAATATCTGAAAAGCGGTATGCTGAACCCTGTGGTAATGGGCAACGCCACCGACGCCCTGATTTATCAGGTACCGGGCGGGATGCTCTCCAACCTGGTGGCACAGCTGACCGCCCAGAAAGCGCTGGATAAGCTGGACGCTGTTCTGGATGAAGTACCGAAGGTACGCAAGGATCTTGGTTATCCTCCGCTCGTCACACCCATGAGCCAGATGGTCGGTGTTCAGGCCACGGTAAATGTGCTGACCGGCGGACGCTATAAGAATGTTTCCAAAGAGATCAAAGCCTACGTCAGAGGCGAGTATGGCCGCGCTCCGGGAAAAATAGACCCCGAAGTGCAGAAGCTGGTGCTGGGTACCGAAAAACCCATTACCCAGCGCTATGCCGACCTGCTGGAGCCCGGCTTTGAGAAAGCCAAACAGGAGCTGGGCGACCGCGCCCACAGCGATGAGGATGTTCTCTCCTACATTGCGTTCCCTGCCCAGGCGGAGGCTTTCTTTGAGAAGCGTGACCGCAAAGAGGACGATAACACATTCCATTTTTCTATTCGCGAAATCAAATAACGAAGAAGGAGGTTAAGACTGATGTTAGTACAAATGCTTCAAGAGCGCGTTGCCAACGGCGGCACCTACAACCTGACGTTCGGCGAATCGCTTACCATGTCCGGTATCGGTATTTTGGTCGTATTTCTGGAGCTGGTCATTCTGGCCGTCATCGTTCTGCTGATGGGCAAGATTGTCTCTTCCGTGGCTGGAAAAAAAGGTAACGCGGCACCCGCTGCCAAAGCCGCTCCCGCTGCAGCGCCCAAAGCTGCTGCACCTGCGGCTGCCGTGCGTACCCTCGTTGCCGGCTACAATATTCTGAAGCCCGTTCTGGCTCTGTGCGGTGTGGATGATCCCACTGCTGCCATGGTCATGGCCATCACAGCCGATAAGCTGGGGACTCAGCCCTCTGAGCTTTCTTTCCGCGCCATCCGTGCGATCGAACTGCCCGAGGAACTGAACGGACTTAAGCCCGAAGAGGCTGCTGAAGTCGTTTCCAAGTGTGCTACCGAAAACGGCTTTACTCTGGATACCGTTACAATCAAAGCCGTAAGGCTTGCAAAGTAATTTTGCAAAACATTTTAGAGGAGGAAAACCAAAATGGCCAAGTATGTTGTTACTCTCAACGGCAAGAACTACGAAGTTGAAGTTGAGAAGAATACTGCTACAATCACTAACACGACCGCGGCTGCCGCACCTGCTGCTCCCGCGCCCAAGGCTGCTCCTGCTCCCGCAGCTGCGCCTGCCCCCGCTCCTGCTCCCGCCCCCGCCCCTGCTCCCGCCCCCGCCCCTGCTCCCGTAGCGGCTGCTCCTGCCGGCGGCTCCACCGTTACCGCTCCCATGCCCGGAACCGTACTTAATGTGGTCGCTCCCGTTGGCACCGCCGTAAAGGCCGGTGACGTTATCCTGGTGCTGGAGGCCATGAAGATGGAAAACGATATTGTTGCTCCCTGTGACGGTACCGTTGCTTCCGTCGCTGCCAAGGGCACTTCTGTTAACACCGATGATGTTCTGGCGACTCTTTCTTGATTGAGGGAGGACATCTGAATGGACTTTTTTGGAATTATAGGCGAGACCTTTGCTCGCTCCGGCTTTGCTAATCTGAGCTGGCAGCAAGGCGTCATGCTGCTCATTTCCTTTGTGCTGCTGTACTGCGCCATCGTAAAGGGATTTGAGCCGCTGCTGCTGCTGCCCATCGCTTTTGGTATGATGCTGGCCAATCTGCCCGATACCGGCATTATGCACGATGCCACCGAGGCGGCTACCCTTGCGGTGAAAAATGCCTCGGCCGCACTTGCCGCCGACCCGTCCAATCCGGCGCTGGTCACGGAGCTTGCCAACGCGCAGGCCCAGCTTTCCAGCGTTCACTGGTACGATTCCGGCGTTCTCAAGATCCTGCACCGCGGCGTTAAGTCCTCCATCTTCCCCTGCCTCATCTTCATGGGCGTAGGCGCGATGACCGACTTCGGCCCCCTGCTGGCGAACCCCATTTCCCTGCTGCTCGGCGCGGCCGCCCAGCTGGGTATCTACATTGCTTTTATCTTTGCCAATGCCATCACCATCGGCGGCGAGCATCTGTTTACCGCTGCTCAGGCTGCGGCAATCGGTATCATCGGCGGTGCCGATGGTCCTACCGCCATCTTTGTTACCAACAAGCTGGCGCCTGAGCTGCTTTCCGCTATTGCAGTTGCCGCTTACTCCTATATGGCGCTGATCCCGCTGATCCAGCCTCCCATCATGAAGGCTCTGACCACCCAGAAAGAGCGCACCATCAAGATGGGTCAGTTGCGCAAGGTCACCAAGACCGAGAAGATCATCTTCCCGATCGTTGTTTCCTGCGTCGTCATCATGCTGATCCCCGATACCGCTTCTCTGATCGGTATGCTGATGCTGGGCAACCTGTTCCGTGAGGCCGGCTGCGTCGAGCGTCTTTCCGACACCGCGCAGAATGCCCTCTGCAACATCGTTACCATCATGCTGGGCACCACCGTTGGCGCTACCGCCGATGGCGCTACCTTCCTGTCTCTGCAGACCATCGGCATTGTTGTTATGGGTCTGGCTGCTTTCTGCTTCTCCACCGCGGGCGGCGTTCTGCTGGGCAAGCTGCTTTGCCTGCTTACCGGCGGCAAGATCAATCCTCTGATCGGTTCTGCCGGCGTATCCGCCGTTCCCATGGCTGCCCGTGTATCCCAGGTTGAGGGCCGTAAGTACAACCCCACCAACTTCCTGTTGATGCACGCCATGGGTCCCAACGTAGCCGGTGTTATCGGCTCCGCTGTTGCCGCTGGCTTCCTGCTGCTGATGTTCAAGGGCTAATCCCTGCAATAATCACAGATAAAGAACCGCCCCATTTACCGGGGCGGTTCTTTTTTGCATTATTTCAGTAGTTTTCGGCGCGGCGCTGGAAGTAGCTTTGCGGATGGGCGCAGATGGGGCAAACCTGCGGCGCCTGCGGCCCCACCGTGATATGGCCGCAGTTGCGGCAGATCCACACCGTCGTTTCCTCCCCGCTGCTGAACACGGTCCCGTCCCGGACGGCACGCTCCAGCGTCAAAAACCGCTGCTCATGTGCCTGTTCAATATCCGCCACGCCCTGGAACAGCTTGGCGATCTGCGAAAAGCCCTCCTCCTGCGCCACTTTGGCAAAATCCGCGTACATCTTGGTCCATTCAAAGTGTTCCCCTTCGGCGGCATTTTTCAGGTTTTCTGCCGTGGCGCCAATGCCGTCGTTCAGCAACTTGAACCAGATTTTCGCGTGCTGTTCCTCATTCAGGGCGGTAATACGGAAAATTTCAGAGATCTGGTGATACCCATCCTCCTGCGCCTGCTTGGCGTAATAGGTGTACTTGTTGCGCGCCTGAGATTCCCCCGCAAAGGCGGTACGAAGATTTTCTTCGGTGCGGGTGCCTTTTAATTGCTGCATCATATCAAAAATTCCTCCTGCCATTGGATACCAAAAGGTTGGTCAGGAGGAATCGGCTTTATTCAACTGCTTTAATATTCCCTCAGCAGGGCGACTACCCTGCCGAGGATGGAAACAGAATCGACAATAATGGGCGACATGGCGGCGTTCTCCGGCTGCAGGCGGTAATGGCCGTTTTCCTTGTAAAAGCGCTTGACCGTCGCTTCCTCCTCCACCAGCGCCACTACAATCTCGCCGTTGCGGGCCGTGGGCGTGCGGTGAACGATGATAATATCCCCATCCAGAATCCCCGCCTCGATCATCGACTCGCCGCGGACGCGCAGGGCGAACAGCTCGTTGGCCGGATAGCGTCCCCCCTGATAAGGCACATAGCCCTCTATCTCTTCAACCGCCAAAATGGGCTGGCCGGCCGTAACGACGCCCAGCAGCGGAACGCGGGTACTGTTCTGCTGCGGCAGGGAGATGGCGCGGTTCATTTTATCGCCCTTTTCGATGTAACCGGCGGCTGCCAGCTCGGTAAGATATTTGTGCACGGTAGAGGTGGATTTAATTTGCAGCGCGGCGCCGATCTCCCGCACCGAGGGAGGAATGCTGCTTTCCCGCTGGGTCAGATATTCCAGCACCTGTCGGGCCTTTTGGCTGATTTCCGGCATGACTGTGCCTCCTTTTGCTTTGATGGATATATTATAGCACATATGTTCGAAGAATGCAAACATTTGTTTTTTACAAAAGGTTACGGAATTATTCATAGATGGTTTACAACTTTTTGGAAACGATGCTCTATAATAAAGACACAGCAAGGGAGAGAACACCCCAAGCTGAACCTCCTCAAACCTCAGATTACAGTCAACACATTAACCTCTCTTACCTCTATCACACAATTGTCACAAACACAGCAGAAAACCGCCGCAGCCATGCGGCGGTTTTCTGCTGCCCAAATTCTTTTTTATCGTGCCGTTACCGCAGCCAAAGCAGATACACCGCTATTGCCGCCTGCAGCACAAAAAGTGCCGGCACTCCCCACGAAAACAGCCGGTGCAGCGTCTTGTGTCGGAACACCCGCATCCCCAGAAAAACGCCGACCGAACCGCCCAGCGCTGCGATCAGCATCAGGGTGCGCTCCGGGATGCGCCAGCGGTCATGCCGCGCCTTGTATTTATCCACACCCATCAGAATAAACCCCGCAAGATTCATAAGCAGCAGCAGAATCACCAGCCAAAAAGCCGGCTGGCGGCTCCAGGTTTCCCAAGGCATTTTATCTTCTCTCCCTTATGTTTTTCCGTTTCATTGTAGCACCTTTTGGCAGCGGATACTACCCCCTTTTACCCTGTTTGACACTTTCTCTCTGATGATGTAAAATAAGGATGAATCATTTCCCGGAAGGAGGGTGCGCAGGTGAAAAAACTACTGCGCTTTTTGGTCAGTCGGGTTTTTTGGTTTTCTCTGCTGATTATCCTGCAGATCGCCGTTACCGTGATCCTGCTGTTTAATATCAGCGGCTTCTCCACTTACATCAATGCTGCGTTCAAGCTGCTTAGTCTGGCCGTCGTCGTGTGGCTGACCACCAAAAATGACAACCCCTCCTATAAGATCACCTGGATCATCCTGATCCTGACAATGCCTCTGCTCGGGGGGCTGTTTTATCTCAAGTTCGGCAACAAAAGCATGCCCCGCCGTTTTCGGGAACAAACCGCTGCCCATCATAAGAAGCATCCCATACTGTTTGCCGAAGAAATCGGCGATACCGACCGGCTGCTGCAGCAATACCCCCAGTACGGCGTGCAGACCGATTATATCCGGCAGGTTTCGGCATTCCCCGCTTACGGCGATACCCGGGTGGAATACTCTCCACTGGGCGAGGACTTTTTCCAAAAGCTTCAGCAGGAACTGCCTCACGCGGAAAAGTTCATCTTTCTGGAATTCTTTATCATTGAAAGAGGGCTGATGTGGGATACCATCCTGGAAATCCTGAAAGAACGGGCCGCCGCCGGGGTGGAGATCTGCGTCATTTATGATGACTTTGGCTGTATCCAGCGGCTTTCCGCCGGCTACCCCCGTGAACTGGCCGCCTACGGCATCAGGGCCATTCCCTATAATACGCTTCGTCCCAGCATGGATCCCAGCCTGAATTACCGCGACCACCGCAAGCTCTGTGTGATCGACGGCAAAGTAGGCTTCTGCGGCGGCATCAACCTCGCGGATGAATACATCAACGCTGTGGAGCGCTTCGGCCACTGGAAGGATACCGCCGTGCAGCTGCGCGGCTCCGCCGTGCGCAGCCTGACCCGGATGTTCCTGCAGCAGTGGACACTGCTGGCCGGGCCGCAGGCGCTCAAGCGCCCGGAGGAGGAATATCTGTGTTCTTTCCCCGTGCCGGCGCAGGGCTTTGTCCAGCCCTATGCCGACACCCCGCTGGACAGCTACAATGTGGCGGAAAGCGCTTATCTCCACCTGGTCCAGCGCAGCAACCGTTACGTCTACATTACCACGCCCTATCTCATCCTGGATAATGAATTTGTGACCTCGCTGAAAACGGCCGCGGAAAGCGGTGTAGATGTTCGTATCATCACCCCCTCCCACCCCGATAAATGGTATGTCCATATGGTCAGCCGCTCCTATTATCAAACGCTGATCCAAAGCGGCGTCAAAATTTACGAATATCAGCCCGGCTTTATCCACGCCAAGATGTTCCTGTGTGATGACCAGCTGGCCGTGGTGGGAACGGCCAATCTGGATTACCGCAGCCTGTACCTGCATTTTGAAAATGCCGTACTGCTGTACCACTGCCCTGTCATTGCCGATATCCGGCAGGACTTTGCCGATACGCTGGAAAAGAGCCGGCTCATCACTCTGGAGGAACTGCGCAGCAAGCTGAGGGGCACCAAATTACTGTGCGCACTGCTTAAGCTGTTGGCCCCGCTGATGTAATCTCATTCGTCCCAAGGCGGGGAAACGCCCTCCGTATGTATTATTTACATCAGAAAGGCTATATTATAAAAAAGCGCAACACCAGCAGCCAGAAATTTATTTTGCATATAAATGACTAATCAAGGAGGCTATTGTAATGAAAGCGAAGTTTTATCTCTGCCGCCACTGCGGCAACCTGGTCGGCATGATCCACGATGCAGGCGTTCCCCTGATGTGCTGTGGGGAAAAGATGGAAGCCCTTGTCCCCAACACGGTGGAAGCCAGTGGGGAAAAGCATCTTCCCGTCGTCATTGTGGAAGACGGCGTTGTTCATGTTAAGGTCGGTTCCGCCGCCCACCCCATGCTCCCGGAGCACTTTATCCAGTGGGTATATGTGCAAACGAAAAACGGCGGTCAGCGCAAGGCACTACAGCCCGGCGAAGAACCCCACGTTTCCTTCCTGCTGGGGGATGACGAGCCGGTCGCCGTTTACGCCTACTGCAACCTGCACGGCCTTTGGATGACCGAAATATAAGCCATCCAGCCCCAAAAAACAGCCTGTCGGGAAAGATGCTCCCCGGCAGGCTGTTGCCATGCCCCGGCATGGATAGGACGTCCTGCCCGCGCAGCGGTAACATATCATTCCGTTTTCTTTTCGCCGCGGCTGTTAAAAGCCCATGTGCCAAAACAGCAAACGCCCCGCAGCGGGAAGGCCAACGCCGCCCGTCTGCGGGGCGCAAAACGGACCGGCGGCAGTACATTTGCGCCTTTGTTCCGTTCATGCTTTTTCCTTTTGTGTTTACAGCTCCGCTACATCGCCTTCGGCACCTTGGTCAGAGGGAGCAGGCTCCTCCCCTGCCCCGTCGGTACCGGTAGGCTCCGCACCGGCATACGGGTTCTCCTCGGCGGGCGCTTCTTCGGAAAGCCCCTGCGCCGCGCGGGCAGTATGATAGTCCTCCGGCGCTACATCGTCGATGATGATACGGTCGGGATCGGAAACGTCCAGCTTTTTCTGTCCCAGCAGATGATCTTCAAACAGATAGCGGGCATACATCACCGAAGCCACCGAAAAATACGGCAGAACGTAAAGGATGGGCAGCACCAGGCAGCACAGCAGGAACCACGGCAGGAACGAAAGGGAAAAGCCGACAATCTGCCAGCGGCGGCCGCGGGTCAGCTCGACCGAAAGCTTTGTCGCTTCCCGCACGGTGTAGTAGTAGCGGTCACACAGCAGCAGCCGGGTGGCGAAGTACCGGGCGGAAAACCACAGTTCAAAGGGGATCGCCGCCAGCATCAGCAGCCCGCCCAGCGCGTACAGCAGCACGCTCAGCGAACGGTTGGCATAAAAGATTGCGGCGCCGTAGCCCATCATCGCGCCGGGGATCAACATGATAAGGGCCGAAAACAGCCCCACCTTGACGGAAACGGTGATCTCCATCCAGATGCTGCGGTAAATGGCCGCATTGTCAAAGGCCCAGAAAATATCCCCCACCGGACGGGTCCGCCCATCGGTAAGCTCCAGTGCCCAGTTTGCAACACCAAGGGTAAGCGGCGCCATGATGCACAGGCGGACCAGCGAAAGCAGCAGGCTCAGCAAAGCCTCCGGCCAGCCCACCCTTTCACCGAATTGATAGATCACATCGCCCCGCAGAAGGTCACTGGTGATTTTGACATGCTGGAAGCCCAGGGCGGAAAAAATCGCGTTATCCAGTATGGTCAGCACTGCCCCGATCGCCGTACAGATCAATAGGATCAGGATCGCTTTGCTCCAGTTGCCCTTTAGGCTCTTTTTGGCGTTAAATTTGATCGCTTTGCGAAGTGTCATTTGGATCGTCCTTTCTTTTATTGCTGAAACCGTAAACAGCTGCTTGCATTTGGGGGCCTGCGCGGCTTAAAAGGCGGATTCTGCCCCATGCGGCAGAATCCCCGCCACCTCCATCAGGTGGTCCCGCTGCCACAGCTGCGGATTGACAAAGCAGGTATAGCCCCGTCCGCTGCCCGTCTTCCAGAACTGGAGAGGCTGGCGCGGGATCCCCAGGGTGGACATCAGGGTGGCGATCACCCCGCCGTGGGTGACCACCGCCGCTTCAAAGATCCCGTTCTGCATCATATGCTCCAGAATCGCAGCCACCGCCGCCTGGATACGGATCAGGAATTGCTGCCCGGATTCTCCCTCCGGTGGGCTTTGGGTATTGGAGTCGGCCAGCCAGCGGCAAAAGTCGGGGTCGTCCTTCAGCGCATCAAAGCTCTTGCCCTCAAAGGTCCCGAAATCCATCTCGGCCAGCTCGTCGACCACCATCATCCGGCTTTGGGGATACAGAAAATCCGCTGTTTGCAGGCAGCGCTGCAGCGGACTGCTGTAAACCAGCTCTACCGGCGGATACTCGTATTGTTCCCGCAGCGCGATCAGCTCCCGGATCCCTTCGACGGAAAGCTCGGAGTCGGTACGGCGTCCCAGATATACCCCCTGCCGGTGGGATTCGGTCTGCCCGTGCCGCACAAAGTGCAGAACGTAGTTTTTCATGTCCATTCTCCTTTGTTATTTACGGGTACAGTATAACACAACTCCCCCAAAAAGAAAACTCCCCTTTTGCGGCGTCGGTCGCCGCATCCCTTGCGAATTTGCCGCCGCTTGGGGGGCGTTCAAAAAAGAAAAGCAATCAAAATTTTATCTTTATGCCAAAAATTCTCTGCCTTTCTGAGTGCTTTTTACAAACTTTCGGGAAGATGACATTTCTTCGACATTTTTAGTTTACAAATTCCGCTTTCTCCTCTATAATAAACTATACATTTTGTAATAATACAAATCATGTCGGATTTGAGGTGTACAGCGTGGCTGCGGAGTTTTCCCGTCTATTGACCCTGTTGAGAAAAGAAAAAGGCATCAGCCAGAAATATGCCGCGCAGCAGCTGGGGGTTTCCCAGGCGCTGCTGTCCCACTACGAAAACGGGATTCGGGAATGCGGCCTGGACTTTCTGGTGCGGGCCGCCGATTTTTACGGGGTCTCCTGTGACTATATCCTGGGGCGCACCCCCGACCGCAGCGGCCTTACCCTTACTATTGACGAATTGCCCGAAAGTGATGCGGCCGGCAAGGAAAACAGCTATCAGAACGGCGTGCAGTGCACCCTCAATAAAAAGCTCATCACCAACTCTCTTAATGTGGTGTTTGACCTGCTCAACCGCAGCGGCAGCCGTTCTCTAGTTACCGAAATCAGCGATTTTCTGATGCTGGCGGTCTACCGTTCTTTCCGTATCCTGCACGGTGCAAATGAGAAAAACCAGCCCGCCATGTTCAAGCTGAACCGGTTGACGGCGCACCCTTATTCCGCCGCCATGATGCAGGTCTGCCAGGCCAACGCCGAGCAGATCGCCGCGGGCAAGCCCGCGGAAGGGATGGATACCATCGCCCACCCGGAAGCTTTGCAGATCTCCACCGAATCGCTGGGGCGGGACTACCCGCTGTTCGCTACTTCCCTGCTCAATCTGGTCAATAACGCCGAAAAG
This sequence comes from Oscillospiraceae bacterium, assembly GCA_004554485.1. Classification (GTDB taxonomy): domain Bacteria; phylum Bacillota; class Clostridia; order Oscillospirales; family Ruminococcaceae; genus Angelakisella. Next base: position 14,387 of record SFLS01000019.1, read on the forward strand.
CGGGTGCTTTCCGTCCGCTCCGCCGGCGAGCATAAATAAGCCTTTGTCACCGGTCCTCCGTCCTTTTGGCGGGGGACTTTTTTGTTGGCGCCGGGCGTCCGAATTTACCGTCTGTTCATTGACAGTCCGACGGAAAAGGAATAAAATAGAATCAATTAATTTGGGACGGTATGCGCTGTTCTCAACAGGAAAGGAGGCAATCAGGCAGTGAAGCGGACCTTATGGCTTTTGGCGCTGTGCGCCGTGCTGCTGCTGGGACTGTCCGGCTGCGATCTTTACCAACCGGATGTCGATTCTCTGCTTTCGCCTCCTGTCCTTTCCGAGCTGCAGAATGAAGTCGACCTCGCCCTGCAGGATGTCGTTGGGGAAGATTTCAAACTCCGCTATCCCTCCGGCGGCAGCTACCGTTCCCCCTACATTTTTTCCGATCTGGATGGGGACGGCGCCGAAGAAGCCGTCGTCTTTTATACCACCGGGGAGGAACCGCTGGTCTACCTGCAGGTGCTGGACCGGCAGGAGGGACGCTGGCGCGCCTACAACGCGCTGCCCGGGTTGGAGGGCGAAGTGCTGTTCGTGGATTTCCACCACCTGCAAAGTAACAGTATTACCGACCTGCTGGTGGGCTGGAGCGAACCGGATCTTCAATATAATACACTCTGTCTTTACCGTTACCGGGATAACAGCCTGACCGAACTTTTCCGCGTCAATTATGATGGGATCGCCGTGGCGGATTTCGATGGGAACGGCACCGAGGAGCTGGTCACCGCCACGCTGGACAGCGGCGTGATGCTGCAGCTGATCGGCTGGGACGGCAGCGGTATTTCGGTACTGGATACCACGTATAGTTCCCTGCGGCTGCAGAACCTGAACGAAGCCGTGATCGGCCAGATCAGCCCGGGACTGCCCGGCGCGGTATTTTACGGCCGCATCAATACCGATATGACCGCTTCCCTGGCCGTCGGCGTCCGCGGGGCCCGTCTGATCCTTCCGCAGGAGACCTCCGAAGCCTATTATGCGGACAGCTACTGTTACTCCGGGGCCGTTCCGGCCGATATCAACGGCGACGGCATCGTCGAACTGCCGTGGAGCGCCCCCGCCCCCGGCTATACCGGCGCCGGACGGGAGGAGATCCGCTATTTCACCGAGTACCGCAGCCTGCAGGAGGGCAAATCCCTTCCGGTCGCCGTTTCCTGCGAAAGCATTGCCGACGGCTGGCGCTGGATCCTGCCGGAATCTCTGACGGCACTGTATCGCTCCGGCAGCCTTTCCCTGGTGCGGCTGGCGGAAACCCGGGAGGTCGTTCTGTTCCGCTATCACGGCAGTCTGAGCGATTACGGGCAGGAATACCTGCGCCTTCGGGTCGTTGCTGCCGCCGATTTCCCCAATGGCTTTGAGGATACGCGATATACCCTGCTGGCGACCCGCGGCCAGTTTTCCTACTATACCCTGCTGCCGCCGGGCAGCCCGCTGACGGTGCAGCAGATCGAACAGGGTTTTTCCCTTTTGGGCTGATGCAACAAAAAAACAGGAGGTAACGACTATGGCAGCACCCCGCAAAATTCTCATCTGTGAGGACGAGGACGCCATCCGCGAATTTGAAGTGATCAATCTGCAGCGTTCCGGCTACGAGGTCGTGGATGTCAGCTGCGGCGAGGACGCCATCCGTGTTTTCGATGAGCAGGGCGACAGCTTTTCGGTCGCCATTCTGGATATCATGATGCCCGGCATCGATGGTTTTACCGTCTGCAAGCATATCCGGGAAACCAATAACACCCTGGGGATCATCATGCTTTCCGCCAAAAGCCAGGAGATGGATAAGGTAAACGGCCTGATGCTGGGGGCGGACGACTATATCACCAAGCCCTTCAGCCCCAGCGAACTGGTTGCCCGGGTGGACGCCGTCTACCGGCGGGTAAGCATGAGCAGCGCCAAGCAGGAGCCGGAAAACGAACTGCGCTCCGGGCCGTTCCTGCTCAATATCCGCAGCCGCAGTCTGACCCGTGACGGACAGAAGATCGACCTGACCCAGGTGGAATTCCAGCTGATGGAACATTTTATGCGCAATCCCAATGTGGCGCTGGACCGCAATTCGCTGCTGACCACCGTGTGGGGCGACAGCTACTTCGGGGACGATAAAATCGTGGATGTCAACGTCCGCCGCCTGCGCATGAAGATCGAACCGGAGCCCAGCAAGCCCCGATATCTTACCACAGTCTGGGGCTTTGGCTATAAATGGGTGGAATAACGCCGCCCAAACGGTAACGGAAAGGAGGAAACGCCTGTGGCAGTACGCAGCATCACCAAGCGGTGGCTGTTTAACAGCTTCGGCATTATCGTGGTCATTATGGTCGCCATGGTCATCGGCGTTTCCGCCGCCATGCATTCCTTCTATTACAACAGCGTCTCCCAGTACATCAATAACCGCGCGGAGGCGTTGTCCGCCCGGCTGGATGCCTATGCCGCCGATGCCGGTTCCGATTTTTCCGCCCGGCTTTATACGCTGGTGCAGGATTTTGAGTATAAGGACCGCATTGAGCTGATGGCCATCAATACCGGGGGCGAGGTCTTCCTGTCTTCCAGCGGCTTTCTGCCGCAGGATGACAGCATGCCGGACCTGCAGGAGGCCAAAGCCACCGGCAGCAGTACCGGCAGCTATACCGGCTCCTGGGGTGATCAAAAGATCATGGCCATCACGGTGCTGGCAAACCTCCCCGGCGAAGACCTGCTGGGGTTGCGGTATGTCGTTTCGATGGAAGCCATTGACCGGCAGCTTACCCTCATCACTGTTTTTGCTTCCCTGATTGCCGCCGCCATCCTGCTGTTCGTTCTGTACACCAGCTCCTACTTTATGAATTCCATCATCGTGCCGGTGGGAGAGGTCAGCCGTACCGCCCAGCGGATCGCTCAGGGCGACTTCGATGTCCGGCTGGATACCCACAGCGATGATGAGATCGGGCAGCTATGCGCCTCCATCAATAATATGGCAGAGGAGCTTTCCAACGCCGAGCAGGTGAAAAACGACTTTATTTCCTCGGTCTCCCACGAACTGCGCACCCCCCTTACCGCCATTCGCGGCTGGGGGGAAACGCTGCTGGATGACGACCTGGACCCCGGAACGCGCCGCAAGGGAATGCAGGTCATCATGGGCGAAACCGAGCGCCTTTCCCAAATGGTGGAGGAGCTGCTGGACTTTTCCCGTATCCAGGGCGGACGCATGGTGCTTTCCCGGGAAAACGTCGATCTCATCGCCGAGCTTTCCGATGTGGTGCTGATGTATACCGAACGCGCCCGCCGGGAAAACAAAACCCTGCGCTATGAAGAACCGGGCGGATTTCTGGCGGTGTATGCCGACCGCAACCGCCTGCGGCAGGTTTTTATCAATATCCTGGATAACGCCATCAAATACTCCGATGCCGGCGATACCGTCACCGTTTCCCTGCGGGCAGAAAACGGCAGCGCGGTCATCTGTATTGCCGATACCGGCATCGGCATCGCCCCGGAGGAGCTTCCCCGGGTGAAAAATCGTTTTTACAAAGGCAAATCCACCCGCCGCGGCTCCGGCATCGGGCTGGCTGTGGCGGATGAAATCATCAATATGCACGGCGGCAGCCTGAATCTTACCTCCCAGCGGGAGGTCGGCACCACCGTCACCATCACCCTGCCTCTCGCCAGGGGATAAGAAAGGAACCTGACCCTTATGTCTACCTGCAAAAAAAAGACCTCCATCGGAGGACAGGCCCTTATTGAGGGCATTATGATGCGCGGCCCCTTCGTGACCTCGATGGCTACCCGGATGCCGGACGGCAGCATTGATGTGGAAACCTGGCCCACCAACAAGGGCGGCAAGGTCCACTGGACCCGCAAAGTCCCCTTTCTGCGCGGTATCTTCAATATGGTGGATTCGCTGGTGGTGGGCTACGGCTGCCTGATGAAAAGCGCCGAAAAAGCCGGCGTAGAGGAAGAAGAACCCTCCAAGTTCGACCGGTGGCTGGAACAAAAGCTAGGCGACAACATGATGAAGGTGCTGGGCGGCTTTGCCGTAGTGCTGGGCGTTGCCCTGGCGGCGGTGCTGTTCATCTTTATCCCCACCGGCCTTTCTTCGCTGCTGCGTCCCGTGGTGGGCACCGGCATCGTTCTTTCCCTCATCGAAGGGCTTATCAAGGTCTTTATCCTGGTAGGGTACATGGCCCTGTGCAGCCGCATGAAGGAGATCCGCCGGGTCTTTGAGTACCACGGCGCCGAGCATAAGTCCATCGCCTGCTATGAAGCGATGGAACCGCTGACGGTGGAAAATATCCGCCCCCAGTGCCGCTTTCATCCCCGCTGCGGCACCAGCTTTCTCTTCCTGGTCATCCTTATCTCCATTATCATAGGCTCCTTCATCAGCTGGAAAAACGCCCTGCTGCGCGCTGCGATCAAGCTGCTGCTCATCCCGGTCGTGGTGGGGATTGCCTACGAGCTCATCAAGCTGGCCGGGCGCTGCGATAACATCCTCACCCGCGTCATCTCCGCCCCCGGTCTGTGGCTGCAGCGCATCACCACCTGCGAACCGGATGACGGCCAGATCGAATGCGCCGTCGCGGCGCTCAAAGCCGTGATCCCGGAGGACGAAAATGCCGACCGCTGGTAACAATACTTACCGCTGGCTGCTGCGGCAGGGAGAGCGTCTGCTGCGCCGCAGGGCCCGCCCCGCCCCCTGCGAGGACGCCGCCTTCGATGCCTTTCTGCTTCTGGAAAAGGTCACGGGAATCAGCCGCACCGCCTACCCGCTGAAAAAGAACGATTCCCCCACCGCAGAGGAACGGGCGGAATATCTGTCTCTGCTCCGGCGCCGGGCAGCCGGTAAGCCGGTGCAGTATCTGCTGGGGGAATGGGAGTTCATGGGGCTGCCGCTTTATGTCGGTCCCGGCGTGCTCATTCCCCGGCCGGAAACCGAACTGCTGGTGGAGCAGTCGCTGGAATTGCTGCGGGGGCGGCCAAACCCCCGTATCCTGGAGCTTTGCGGCGGCAGCGGCTGTATCTCCATCGCGCTGGCAAAGGCCCGTCCTGACGCCGAAATCACCTGTCTGGAGCTGTCTGCCCAGGCTCTTTGCTATCTGCGCCGCAATATCGCACGCCACGGTGTGCCCAATCTCACGGCAGTGGAAGGCGATGCCCTCTCTCCCCCGCCGGAGATCGTCGGCCGCTACGATGCCATTCTCAGCAACCCGCCCTATATCGCCGCCGGGCAGCTGCCCGCCCTGCAAAGGGAGGTGCGGCAGGAGCCCGCCATGGCCCTGGACGGAGGCCCGGACGGTCTTCGCTTTTACCGCAGCTTTCACCGCCTTTACCCCCCTATGCTGTCCCCCGGCGGCTTTCTGCTGTACGAGATCGGCGAGGAGCAGGGCGGGGCTGTATCCGCCCTGCTGCGGACAGCCGGACTGCAGAAGGTACGGGTCCTGCGCGATCTTTCCGGTCTGGACCGCGCCGTGCTGGGCTTTTCTCCCCCAAACAAATAAATCCCCTTGGATGCAGCCGGTTCCCTGCATCGGGGGCTTTTTCTTTTCCTTTTGTATTCTTGTTTATCTGCCCTTTTACGAGGCGATATCCAGCATCTTCTCCTTGATATCGGTATAGTTTATATGGCTGTATACATCCAGTGTAACGCCCGCCGAAGCATGGCCCATCAGGTACTGCACGCTTTTGACGTCCAGCCCCTGGCGCACCAGGTTGCTGCAAAAGGTATGCCGCAGGATATGCGGGGTCAGCTTCTCGATGGCCGGGCCGCCGCTTTTGATGCGGTAGCGCCCCAGCACCATCGCGAAGATTCGGTCAAAATCGGTGACGTGCAGCGGGCGGCTGCCGTTCAGGCAGGGGAACAAAAAGTACTTTTTGCCGCCGATGGCCGCACAGGCCTTGTTCTTGCGGGCAGCGCTGATGCGGCGCTTCAGGCTTTCCACTGCCCGGTCGGTCAGGGGGATCTTGCGGTAGCTTTTTTCGGTTTTGGGCGGCGCCAGGATCATCTCGCCCTGTTCCAGCGAATAGTACACCTGATGATCCACCTCCAGATAGCGGGCGTGCAGATGGATATCCTCAATCATCAGCCCCGCGCATTCGCTGGCCCGCAGTCCCGTTTCCAGCAGCAGCACAAACAGGTCGTAATACCGCCGGCAGCAGGTATCGGTGGGCAAAAAGGCCAGCAGCGCCTCCTGCTGTTCCTCGGTCAGCGCCTCCCGGCTCTTTTTGGCGGTCTTTTGTAAAAAGCTCAGCCGGAACGAAAAAGGGTTCCACCCGGCCGTGCCGTCCTCCACCGCGTTTTTGAACACCGAGGATAAAAACGCGTGGTCGTTGCGGATGGAATCGTACCCCAGCCCGCCCTGCTGCAGCCGGGTCAGGTACAGCTTGCAGTCGCTTACCGTCACCTCCTTGGCTTTCTTGTTCCACAGCTCATCCCGCCGCAGATGGGCAATACTGTTCTGGTAGCTGCGCCGCGTCCGCTCCCGGATATTCTGCCGCAGCAGCATATGATGCTCCACCAGCTGCCCCACCGTGGCGTTGCCGCCGGTGTACAGCCGCCCCATCAGCCGCTGCCGGGCCACCTCGTCCTCCTTTTGCCGCAGCTCCTCCAGTGTTCGGGCGTACAGGGTACGGCGCTTACCGCCCTCGCTCCAGCGGAATTGGTAGGTAAGATCCGGCCGCTGCCCCTCCCCTACCCGCAGCACCCTGCCGCGGTTGTCCTTTCGTTTTTCACATTTTTCCATGCTTTTTCTCCTTTCGGGCGACAAAATTCGCCTTTTTCCCCCTATTTTACACTTTTTCGGGGGTATTGGGGAGAAAAAATCGGTGTCCGGCGCAAAACGCAGCGCTCCATGCGTAAATTTCCGGGCAAATTGAAAAGGTTACAAATCGTTTACAACCTTCCCCGCCCGTCCCTGCTCCCGGCAGGGATATCCCGCCTTTTTTGCCCGTTTTTTCCTTGTGATTTGCACTTCTTCCGGGCCGCAAAATGGCCCGAAATCGGGGCGTTTACACCAACTTTTACACCGCTTTTTCGCCGCGGATGGTGTAAATTTCGTCCTGCCAACAGGCCAAAAAGCCTTTGATCAAGCGCCTTTGGGGGCAAATGCGCTGATATTAGGAGGAAATCACAATGAAAAAAGTACTCGCACTGGTACTGGCTGTCATCATGGTTTGCACCATGGCTATGGCTGTTACCATTAATGCTGTTGAACCCGTTCCGGTTGACGGCTCTGACGGCGAGATCGGCGAGATCCTGCTCACCAGCCTGAAAGAGAAATATGTTCTGGTTCTTGATGAGGAGTTCTTTGCTCCCCTGCAGCCTGAAGATCCTGCAGACGCTCTTGACATCACCAAGGATAACTTTGCTGTTACCGCTAATGTTAAGGGCAACTTTGTAGAATTCGAAGATGGCACCAAAGCTTATGCTTTCGATGTAGCGAATGTTGATAAGGCTCTGGATGGC